>CAIODE010000173.1 GCA_903856875.1 uncultured Burkholderiales bacterium | reverse complement strand
CCAATTTTTGCATTTCAGCACGCTGTGTAAAAGGCACTTGTTTTAATTTACCTTCTTTGGCGTATTTATCTAGTTTGTCCTGATCTTCAGAGGACTCAATTTGCCGGCCATAGGCACCAGCTTCTTTACCTGCCTTAATGATGGCAGCTTGTAAATCTGCAGGTAATTGCTTCAAAGTCTTCACCGAAAAGCAAAGTGGGCGAATGGTTATAGCGTGACGAGTCATCAAGATGCTTGGGGCCACTTCATAAAACTTCATGGCTTCAACACCTGCCGCTTCATTTTCTCCAGCATTGATCACACCGTTTTGAATGGCGTTGTAGATCTCGTTGTAAGCAATGACGGTGGGCGCCATGCCCACAGCGGCGAAGGTGCGGCTCCAGATGGGTGCGCCTTGAACGCGTACCTTCAGATTTTTGAGATCGGTCAAATTGCCGGCAGCTTTGTTGGAGAAAATATTGCGAACACCGCCGCCCGCATAGCCAATCAAACGGACTTCAGCTTTTTGCTCAACTTCATCGGCAATCGGCTTGAGCAAGTCTTGATCAAGCACTTTGTTCCAGTGATTCAGGTCACTGAACAAAAAGGGCGCGTCGATGAAGGGCGCTGCTTTAGAGAATGTGGACATGTGGGCAGGCGAAACAATGGCGTAATCAACGGCTTTGCCTTGGTTCATGTAAGCGAAGTAATCTTTTTCGAGACCCAATTCGCTGTTTTTGTGGAGTACAAAATTGACCGGCTTGCCGTAATATTTCTTGACCAATTCTTCAAACTTAACCATGGCTTTGGTAAAAGCGTGGTCGTCTCCAAATTGTGACGCGCCATGCAGGGTAATAGGGGCTTGCTGCGCGTACGCGCTTAAGGCCATGACGGAAGAGAAAACCATGCCAAGCAGAGGCTTCAAAAATTTCATGTTCATGTCTCCTAATATGAGTTGATGTCAACAACGGTGAGTAATCGTTTACAAACTTTAGGTTAAAGTCATCCAAAAGCTCTTGGGGTAAACCATGGCTTTCGAATCAATCAGGCCTCCAAATTTTCATTTAATACTAGAAAGCGAAACATGAAGCACATCGGTTTTATTGGCGCATCAGGTTTGATGGGTCACGGCATCGCCAAGAATTTGCTCGCAAAGGGATTCCAAGTTTCTTTAACTGCGCACTCTAAGCAAGAGCCATTGAAGGATCTACTCGCCGCAGGTGCAAAGCTTGTGGGCTGCCACGCCGATTTGTCAGCGTGTGATGCGGTCATCATTTGTGTCACCGGCTCACCTCAGGTCGAAGCTGCGCTTGAAGGCCCCGAAGGAATTTTGAGCAGAGCCCGTGCAGGCCTATTGGTTGTGGACGCTTCAACCAGTGAACCCGATTCAACACGCCGACTGGCTACCCGCTGCAAACAGGCTGGCATGACTTTGGTTGATGCGCCATTGGCGCGATCGCCTGTTGAGGCTGAGGAGGGTCGACTTAACACCATGGTTGGCGCTTCTCCTGCGGTTTTTGCGCAACTTGAGCCGGTCTTACAAGCTTATTGTGAAAATATTTTCCATGTTGGTGAAACTGGCGCGGCCCATGTGATCAAGCTGTTGAACAACTTTCTTGGACAGGCCATTACCACCGCTGCTGCAGAAGCCTTCGCGGTGGGTGCCAAAGCAGGCATCGATGTGAGCCAATTGGTTCGTGTGGTATCTGCAGGTGCCGTGAATTCTGGTTTGTTCCAGGCCATGGCCAAAACGCTTGAGGGTGACTACACCGGTTTGAAGTTCGAGTTGAACAACGCGTCAAAAGATTTGCGTTACTACGTCCATCTGACTGAAAGTGTCAAGGCCCCCTCGCTGGTTGGCTCAAGCGTGCATCAAAGTTTGATGACCGCTTGCGCGCTGGGTTATGGACAAGAATTGGTGCCTTCACTGGTCAAAGCGCAGGCGCAAATTAACCAGGTCAAAATTGGTACTGCAAGCTGACTCAGAAGCCTCGCATTGCTTGGGTATCAAACCCAGCCTTGCCGCCAGACCTCATCGTTTTGTAGCTCACGCCACTTGATGATTTGAGTGGCTTTCGAGAACACCGACTCGATTTCCACAAACTCGACAGCATCAGTTTCAACTTCAGGTTGAATCACCCGACTCACCAAAAAGTGCTTTTGTTTGTCAATGGGCTTGACCGCAGTCCATTTGGTCAGCCGCAGTTTTTTGGGATTGAGAGGGTTCATGGGTGAACGCCTTCAGGGCTTGGCCTTGATTTCACGGGCCACGGCTTCGCCTAATTCAATGACTGCCATGGCGTAATAACTGCTCCAGTTGTAGCGCGTGATGGCATAGAAGTTTTCGGTGCCGGCCACATAGCTGGCTGGGTCATTGCCGTTCAATAACTCAATCAATGCCAGGGACCCCTTGTGTAACAAAGCATCACCTTCAATGACCGCTCCTTTTGCCATAAAGCTGTTGATGCTGAAAGTCGGCAAGATATCAGGTGCCATCAGGGCATCCATGTCGAGTTGATCACGGTTGAACGTGACGGCATAGTGTGTGGCCATTCCTGGCTGCCATTGAAAAGCTTTGAAATAATTGGCCACGGAACCAATGACGTCGGCTGGGTTGCTGAACAAATCAATGTGTTTGTCGCCATCAAAATCGACTGCAAAGTTGGCCCAACTCGTGGGCATAAATTGGGGCAGTCCCATGGCGCCTGCGTAGCTTCCTTTGAGCTTGGTAGGATTGATTTTTTCCTTGGAGGCCATCACCAAAAACTGTGCCAGTTCTTTGGAGAAAAAAGCCTGACGTTCTATGGCTCTTGGGTGTTCTTTGGGGAAGTCAAAGGTCAGGGTGCTCAAGGCGTCTAAGACTCTGTAATTGCCACTGTGTCGGCCATAAAAAGTTTCAACGCCGATGATGCCCACAATGAGCCATGGCGATACACCAAAGGTTTGCTCCGCTTGGTTGAGAAGCGTTTGGTGGCGCTGCCAAAACTGAACGCCTGCTTGGATGCGCTTAGATTCGATGAAGCGGGCTCGGTAGGCTG
>CAIODE010000172.1 GCA_903856875.1 uncultured Burkholderiales bacterium | reverse complement strand
TCAACCAAGGCGCGGATATCTGCATCAGCTTGCGCATAGGCGGCACCTTTGCCTAGCAGTATCAGCGGACGTTTGGCAGACTTGAGTAAATCTAAAGCGCGTTGCACTGCATCTGCGGCTGGAATTTGGCGAGGTGCAGGGTCGACTACTTTGATCAATGATTGATGTCCAGCCAATGCATCCATCGTTTGGGCAAATAGCTTGGCAGGAAAATCTAAATAAACTCCGCCAGGTCTGCCTGAAACTGCAGAACGGATAGCCCTGGCAATTCCAACACCGATGTCTTGAGCATGCAGGACACGATAGGCCGCCTTGCAAAGCGGTTTTGCGATTGCCAGTTGGTCCATCTCCTCGTAGTCACCTTGCTGGAGGTCGACTATTTCACGTTCGCTCGATCCGCTGATCAATATCATAGGAAAGCAATTAACAGTTGCGTTTGCCAAAGCGGTCAAACCATTTAAAAAGCCTGGCGCAGAAACGGTTAGGCAAATGCCAGGTTTTTGTGTCAAAAATCCAGCCGCAGCAGCAGCGTTTCCGGCGTGTTGCTCGTGACGGAAAGAAATCACACGCATGCCCTCTGCTTGTGCCATTCGGGTCAAGTCAGTGATAGGTATGCCTGGCAAACCAAATATGGTGTGGATGTCATTGAGTTTCAGAGCTTCAATGACTAGATGAAAGCCGTCAATAGTTGGGCTGGTGTTTGATTCCGTCATGCTGGTTTTTTCTTTCAGAGGAATTAAACTTTTCTAAACAATTGCTTCATTTTGATGAGAATTGGAAGTAGCAAAAGGGTTAAAGCAAGAATGGTGATCCCTGCTGATAAGCCAGAGTTAAAGAATATCAACAAATCTCCGTCTGACAACAACATGGATTGTCTGAAACTTGACTCAGCCATGTCACCCAGAACCAGGGCTAGTACAAGTGGTGCCACGGGATATTTGAGTTTTTTCATGGCGTAACCCAGTATTCCAAAAATCACCATCAGGCCGATATCAAGTAGGTGATTATGGACAGTGTAGGCGCCTACGGCACAAATCACCACGATGACAGGCGCGATGATCGAGAACGGAATACGAAGAATGGCGGCCCACCAAGGCACTGTGGTGAGAACCACGATCAGTCCAACGATATTACCTAGGTACATAGAGGCAATGAGGCCCCATACAAATTCCTTTTGCTCTGTAAAAAGCAGGGGGCCGGGTTGAAGTCCCCAGATAAGCAATCCTCCCAAAAGAACAGCTGCAGTGGGAGATCCTGGAATACCAAGCGTCAACATTGGCAGCAAAGCACTTGTGCCAGCTGCATGGGCTGCTGTCTCAGGAGCAACAACGCCTTCAATCTTACCGGTTCCAAACTCATCAGGCGTAGAGGACAGCCTTTTGGCTACGCCATAGCTCATGAAAGAAGCAGGGGTTGCCCCACCCGGCGTGATGCCCATCCAGCAACCAATTAAACATGACCGTAGAGATGTCGCCCAATACTTAGGCAATTCTTTCCATGTCTCTACAACATCACGCAAGCTGATACGGCCGTGTTTACCTTGAAAAGATAGCCCCTCTTCCATGGTGAGTAATATTTCGCACAAGCCAAAAAGCCCAATCACGGCAATTAGGAAATCGAATCCCTGTAACAAACTCTCCTGCCCATAGGTCATGCGCAAGGTGCCCGTCACACTGTCCATCCCAACAGATGCCAGGGCGAAACCTAGCATCATGGAAAGCAGTGTCTTGATGGGAGGCTCTTTACTCATTCCAACAAAGCTACAAAAGGTTAGCAATTGCACAGCAAAAAATTCGGGCGGGCCAAATTTGAGCGCAAACTTGGCAACGAGTGGTGCTAGGAAGGTCACCATTAGGATGGCGAATAAAGCGCCCACGAAGGATGAGGTGAAGGCCGTTGTTAAGGCATGTGCTGCACGCCCTTTCTGTGCCATCGGGTAACCATCAAAGGTGGTTGCAACGGACCAAGGCTCACCGGGGATATTGAACAAAATGGAGGTAATGGCACCACCAAACAGTGCGCCCCAGTAAATGCAAGACAACATGATGATGCCCGACACGGGCGTCATGCTGAAAGTCAGTGGTAACAAAATAGCCACGCCGTTTGCTCCACCCAGACCCGGTAAAACGCCAATTAGCACCCCAAGCAAAATTCCGATCAGCATAAAACCCAAGTTTTGAAAACTCAGCGCTACAGCAAATCCTTGAAATAAGTTATTGATTGAATCCATTTTTTAATAGCCAAAAAAAGTTTCTATCGGGCCTTTGGGTAGGGGAAGTAAAAACCAGACATCAAAAAGTAAAAATAAAACGCCAGAAACACTCAGCCCCACCAATCCGGACTTTAGAGGGCTGTATTTACCTTGCCAGACCATAAAAGAAGAAATAAACAAGACTGAAGAGACATAAAAACCGATGAGCACCACCCCTAATACAAAGAAGCAGGTAGGAATCAAAATTGTCATGATGAGACGAAGCTGTGAAAAAGTCACGAAAGGTTCATCGTTTTCACTTTTCTTCCAGCCCAGCAGAGTTTGGACAGCTACAACGATTGCGCCAACAATGAGCGTGCATCCAATGTAGAAGGGGAAATATCCTGGTTGAGGGCCATCGCTAGACCATTTGTAACCTGTACGAAAACTATCTATGACAACCAATAATCCAATGCCAGCAAAAAAGGCTGCGACTATCAATTCCATCCATCGCATTTGGATGTGATCTGATTCTTCTTGCATATTAAAAACCTTTAATTCTCAAATCCTCGTAAAAATTAGTTAGCTAAGAATCCTGCATCTTTCATGAGCCGGTAGTGCTCCACCTCGGCTTTGAGTAACCACTCTTGAAATGCGTTACCAG
>CAIODE010000171.1 GCA_903856875.1 uncultured Burkholderiales bacterium | reverse complement strand
GGTCGATGGTGATTTGGCCGTATGGGATACGCTGTCAATTGCAGAATACGCTGCTGAAAAATTTGCCGACAAGCAGCTCTGGCCCAGCAAGGTGTCTGACCGTGCCAGGGCACGCAGCATTTGCGCCGATATGCACAGCGGCTTCACAGGCATTCGGAGCGCGTGCCCCATGAACATTGACGCTTATTTGCCAGAAATTGGCGCCTTGGCCCTGCGCGACAAAGAAGCTGTGCGCCATGATTTAAAACGCATTGACCACATGTTCTCGTCGCTGCTTCAAGAACACAAAGGCTCCATGCTGTTTGGTGAATTCAGCATTCCAGATGCCTATTTTGCCCCCGTGGTCATGCGCATCAAAACGTATGCATTGCCCGTCAGCCCCCAAACGCAAGCCTACATCGATCGTTTGTGTGCCATACCTGGCGTGAAGGCCTGGATCGATGGCGCTTTGGCTGAAAAAGACTTCATCGATTTTGAAGAACCCTTTCGCACCAAGCCTTGAATGTCAAGCTTGCAAATCTTCAGCGTCGGCGGTGCCATTCGCGATGCCCTCTTAAACCAAGCCGTCAAAGACAAAGACTGGGTAGTGGTAGGCGGTACGCCTGAAGCAATGACACAACTTGGCTATGCCGCAGTGGGCAAAGACTTTCCTGTTTTTCTGCACCCCACATCGCGCGAAGAATATGCCTTAGCCCGCACTGAACGCAAAACGGCGCCGGGCTACAAAGGTTTTGTGGTGCATGCCTCGCCAGAAGTCACGCTCGAAGAAGACCTGGCCAGACGCGATCTCACCATCAATGCCATGGCTTTGCCAGAAGCTTATTCAGGCGGCTTGTCTCAGGCGCACCCTGAATTCAATACACCCCATTCAAAATCCAAGCCGGCAGAAGAATTTGCCAAAGTGTTTGCAGCACATGGCATAGACCCTTTTCATGGCTTGCAAGATCTTGCGTCCAAAACACTGCGTCATGTGACGCTGGCCTTTCGCGAAGACCCCGTTCGCATCTTGCGTGTGGCACGCTTTGCTGCGCGCTTTCCAGATTTTCAAATCGCCCCAGAAACCATGAAACTCATGAAAGACATGGTGCAGGCCGGCGAAGTTGAACATTTGGTGCCCGAGCGTGTGTGGCAAGAATTGGCCAAAGGCTTGATGACCGCCAAGCCTTCGCGCATGTTTGAAGTGCTGAAAGATTGTGGCGCCCTCAAAGTTTTATTGCCGGAAGTTCATCGCTTGTGGGGTGTGCCACAGCGTGCCGAATACCATCCCGAAATTGACACCGGCATTCACCTCATGATGGTGCTAGACATGAGTGCACGACTCAATGCCTCGCTGCCCGTGCGTGTGGCTTGCCTTATGCACGACCTGGGCAAAGGCACCACACCCAAAGATGAATGGCCACGGCACATTGCCCATGAACAACGCAGCGTCAAATTGCTCCAGCAAGTGTGTCAGCGACTGCGCATTCCTGTGGCGTGCAAAGAGTTGTCTGAAGTGGTGGCGCGTGAACATGGCAACATTCACCGGAGCCAAGAATTGAGTGCGTCAGCGCTCATGCGATTGCTAGAAAGGTGCGACGCCATTCGCAAACCTGAACGCTTGCCCGACATCTTGTTGGCCTGTGAATGCGATGCCAGAGGCCGCAAAGGCTTTGAGAGTCATGCCTACGGCCCTAGCACGCGTTTAGAAGAAGTGCTCAAGGCTGCGTTGTCTGTGACCACCGCCAGCATTGCCGAGCAGGCGCAAAAACAGGGCCTCTCGGGCCCTGCTGTTGGCGAAAAAATACATGCTGCCAGAGTGAATGCCATTGACCAGTTGAAGGTCTAAGCACCACAACACGCCTTCATCAATGAAGATCCGCTGACTTAACGCCAGCGTGGACACATTAACGTGAAGGTGTGCGAGGCGTGCGGGGCGCTGCCGGTGGACGGCCTGCCAAGTGACGGAAGCTGATACGGCCTTTGGTGAGGTCGTAGGGTGACAACTCAAGCGTGACACGGTCACCCGCCAAAATGCGAATGTGGTTCTTGCGCATCTTGCCTGCTGAGTAAGCGATCAACTGGTGCCCGTTGTCCAAGGTGACACGAAAACGTGTGTCAGGTAAAACCTCGTTCACAACGCCCATCTGTTCGATCAAATCTTCTTTCGCCATTTTTTCCTTTCAGGTTCTCTTGGTGGCTTAGTGGGCCTGCGTGGTTGAACGCACCCAATCTAAACCTTGTGCCAGTGCAAAACTGGCTGCAGCATCGCGGGTGGCGAAATCGTTGGTAAAACACATCACCCGGTCGGTACTGGCACTGCCACGCCCGCTGGCCACTGACACCTGCGCCGCAAAGCGGCCACAGGGCAATGCACGCGGACAAGCGGCAATTCGGTATTTTCCCACGGTGACGGGGGTATTTTCAAAAGTAATCGTATGAATCATCTAATAAGCTAAAAAATTGGTGTGTACAGAGCAACACATTAGATTCGAGCTAGCACGCATGCGCGCTTGCATTTGAATTCAAATGGCCTGGTTCTGAGCACTGAAAAAGGGGGAAGCGTGAAATCAAACCCACCCGTATTTGGGGGTGCGCCGCTCTTCTGTATGAGGCTGAATTTGAGAAATTCACGAGAAATTACCCATTGATTCAGACAGTTAGCAGGAACTGCGCTTGTTGTGACCGCCAATTAAATAGCCTTAAGTGGTTGATCACAAGCCCGAACTGTAACACAAATGTTTTAAAAGCC
>CAIODE010000170.1 GCA_903856875.1 uncultured Burkholderiales bacterium | reverse complement strand
GAGCTTGCGGCTTGCAAGCCTGCAGTTAGGGGGGGCATTGAAGGGTGTAAATTGTGGGCTTGAACAAGCTTTTTTGGAGAGCTTTCAGCGAACACACGATAATAACCCATCGCTTGAAAAAAAACGCTGATTGCGCCTCCAAATTTGGAGCCATCAACGCCAATAAAGTGCCTGTAAAGAATTAATTTTTATGTCATTGACCGCCCAAGAAATTGACCGGATTGCCAATTTGGCACGGTTAGAGCTTCCGCCCGAGGAGGGCCAACGCATGTTGGACCAAATCAACGGCTTTTTCAGCATAGTGGAAGCCATGCGCGCTGTGGACACCACCGGCGTTGAGCCCTTGGCGCACCCCATTGCCACCATTCAGGAGGTGGCGCTGCGTTTGCGCGACGACATAGCCAGCGAGCCCAACCAAAGGGAAGCCAACCAACGAAGTGCACCTGCTGTAGAGCGCGGCCTGTTTTTGGTTCCCAAAGTGATCGAGTAAGGGGGCTACATGACAGCTTTACACGACATGACCGTAGCCGCTTTAGCGGACGAACTTCGCGCTAAAAAAATCAGCGCCACAGAGGTCGCCCAACACTTTTTGGCGCGCAGCCAGGCCGACATCTCGGGTGCTTTTCTAAGCTTCAACCCAGAGGCTACGTTGGCGCAAGCCAAAGAAGCCGACGCGCAGTTGGCCGCAGGCACAGCGGGCCCCTTGGCCGGCGTGCCCATGGCGCACAAAGACATTTTTGTCACCACCGACTTCCCCACGACAGCCGGCTCCAAAATACTAGAGGGCTATCGCTCACCCTTTGATGCCACCGTGGTGCGCAAATTGGGCGTGCAGGCCGGCGGCGCGGGCATGGTCAATGTGGGCAAGCTCAATTGCGATGAGTTCGCCATGGGCTCGTCCAACGAAAACTCGGCCTACAAACCGGTCACCAACCCTTGGAATACATGGCGTGTGCCTGGCGGTTCTTCGGGCGGCAGTTCGGCGGCTGTGGCTGCGCGCTTGGTACCTGCTGCAACGGGCACTGACACGGGCGGCTCCATTCGCCAGCCCGCCAGCTTTTGCGGCATCACGGGCATCAAACCCACCTATGGCCGCGCTTCACGCTACGGCATGATTGCCTACGCTTCCAGTCTGGACCAAGCGGGCCCCATGGCGCGCACCGCAGAAGATTGCGCGCTCATGTTATCGGCCATGTGTGGCCCCGATTTGGACCGCGACTCTACATCGCTCGATGTGCCTGCAGAAAACTTTGCGCGCGATTTGAACGCGTCACTCGATGGTTTGCGCATTGGCATTCCCAAAGAATTTTTTGGTGAAGGCCTTGCAACGGGTGTGCGCACTGCGGTCGATGCCGCGTTAAAAGAATATGAAAAACTGGGTGCCAAGTTGGTGCCCATCAGCTTGCCGCGCACGGAACTTTCTATTCCTGTTTACTACATCATTGCACCGGCAGAAGCGTCTAGCAATTTAAGCCGCTTTGATGGCGTGAAGTTTGGCCATCGCACCAAAGATTACACAGACTTGGTGTCCATGTACAAGCGCTCGCGCGCTGAAGGTTTTGGCGAAGAAGTGAAGCGCCGCATCATGACGGGCGCCTATGTGTTGTCGCACGGTTATTACGACGCGTACTATTTACAAGCCCAAAAAATTCGCCGCATGATTTCAGATGATTTCCAGCAAGCCTTCAAAGTTTGCGATGTCATTGCCGGGCCCGTTGCACCCACAGTGGCTTGGAAGTTGGGCGAAAAAACAGATGACCCTGTCGCCAATTATTTGGCCGATATTTTTACCTTGCCAGCTTCTTTGGCGGGCTTGCCAGGCATGAGCGTGCCGGCAGGTTTTGGCGAAGAAGGCATGCCTGTTGGCTTGCAGCTCATTGGCAATTACTTCAAAGAAGCGCAGCTGCTCAATGCTGCGTACCGATTGCAGCAGGCCACTGACTTTCACCTCCGTCAACCAGGAGGCGCTCAATGACAACGAAACCAAAATCTCTGTTGGTCCAAGGCTACGAAGTGGTCATTGGGTTTGAAACACATGCCCAACTTTCTACCCAAAGCAAAATTTTCAGCCGCGCACCCACTGCATTTGGCGCAGAGCCCAATACGCAAGCTTGCGCCGTAGATTTGGCCTTGCCAGGTACCCTGCCGGTGATGAACAAAGGCGCTGTAGAGCGTGCCATTGAATTGGGCCTGGCAGTAGGCGCGCACATTGCAGAGCAAAGCATTTTTGCGCGCAAAAATTATTTCTACCCCGATCTGCCAAAGGGCTATCAAATCAGTCAGTTTGAAATTCCGGTGGTACAAGGTGGCGAAGTGTCTTTCTTTGTTGGTGATGAAAAGAAAACCGTTCGCTTGGTGCGTGCGCACTTGGAAGAAGACGCGGGCAAATCTTTGCACGAAGACTTCATTGGCCAAAGCGGCATTGACCTGAACCGTGCGGGCACACCGCTGCTAGAAATTGTGACCGAGCCCGACATGCGCTCTAGCGATGAGGCTGTGGCGTATGCCAAAGAGTTGCACAAAATTGTCACTTGGATTGGCATTTGCGACGGCAACATGCAAGAGGGCAGTTTCAGGTGCGATGCCAACGTGTCGGTGCGCAAACCCGGCGATGATCTGGGCACCCGGCGAGAAATTAAAAACTTGAACAGCTTCAAGTTCATGCAGCAAGCCATCGACTTTGAAGTGCGGTGGCAAATTGAACAAATTGAAGATGGCTTCGAAATTCAACAGGCCACCGTGCTGTTCGATCCAGACACTGGCGAAACACGCGCCATGCGAACCAAAGAAGATGCGGCCGATTACCGCTACTTCCCCGACCCCGATCTGCCGCCTTTGGTGATTGGCCGCGATTGGGTGGCGCGCGTGCAGTCTGAGATGACCGAGTTGCCGCGTGTGATGGCGGCGCGTTTTGTGGCCGACTATGGATTGCCTGAATACGACGCCACCACACTCACCCAAAGCAAAGGCATGGCCGCTTATTTTGAAGCGTCAACTAAAGCGTGTGGCCAAGCCAAGCTGGTGAGTAACTGGGTCATGGGTGAGGTCTCGCGCCGTTTGAATGCCGGTGAAGCAGGCATTGAACATGCACCGGTCAGCGCCGCGCAATTGGCCGCCATGATTGGCCGCATATCCGACAACACCATCAGCAACAGCGCGGCCAAGCAAGTGTTTGATGCGCTGTGGACTGAAGGCGGCGACGTGGACGCCATCATCGAAGCCAAAGGCCTCAAGCAGATGAACGACACCGGCGCGTTGGAAGCCATCATTGACGAAGTGTTGTCGGCCAATTCGAAAAACGTGGAAGAGTTCAGAGCGGGTAACAGCAAGGCCTTGAATGGCTTGGTCGGTCCTATCATGAAAGCCAGCAAGGGCAAGGCTAATCCTGCGCAGGTGAATGAGCTTTTGCTGAAGAGGTTACAGGGCTGATCCCATACTTTCAGCGTGATGAAGCTGGTACCGGGTGCCTCGTCCTGAGCCGGTTTGCACAAACAAGCCCGCCTCGCACAATGCGGTCAATTCGCGATAGGCGGTGGCGCGTGACACGCCGCACAGATTGACGTATTTCTCGGTGCTCATGCCGCCACTGAATCCTTCTGCCCCAGCATCGTAGAGCTTGGTGATGGCTTTGCTTTGCGAAGTTGTGAGCGAAGGGTGAAGTTCGCGCAGATCAACCCAAAAGCGTGTTTTGCGCATGGCTGATTGCATCTGTTCCCAGCTGCTATCTGCAGCCTTGTGAATGCAGCCCACAAACCAATTTACCCACGGTGTAACGTCCATGTTGGCACTCCCAGTAGCCGCTTGGAGTTGATCGTAGTAGCCGCTGCGTTGTAGCCAAATTTGTTGTGACAAGCTCCACAGACGTTGTTCAGTTTGGAGGTCTTGAGCCAAGGCCATCTCAACCAAGGCGCGGCCAATGCGGCCATTGCCATCTTCAAAGGGATGAATGGTTTCAAACCACAAGTGTGCAATAGCCGCGCGCACCAAACCATCTTGTTGGCGCAGACTGCTGTTAAACCATTTGATGAGAAGGCCCATGTGGCGATGTACATCAGCAGAAGCTGGCGCTTGAAAATGCACCACGTCCGGCTTGCCCATTCGCGGCGTCACGATTTGCATGGGTTCCGTGTGCGTCCGATAAGCGCCTGTGAGAATCTTTTGCGCGCCACTTCGGCCTGTTGGAAACAAAGCAGTTTGCCATTCAAACAAGGTTTGGTGGCTTAGCGCTTGGTGACTGTTTTGCAATGCACCTTCAAGCACATTGAGTGTGGCCTCGGCGCGAGCGTCGCGCTTGATTTTTTTGTCATCTGACAAGCCCAGCCGACGTGCAGCAGATGCTCTTACCGAGTTGAGCTGCAGTATCTCGCCTTCAATTTGAGCCGTTGCTAAAGCTTCATCTGACCAGCCTTGAAGTTGCAATGCGACGAGGTCTGGCAGTTGCAGGTGTGTTGCAAGACCCATGGCTCTTCCTTGGGAGAAGCGCGTGGCTGCTATGGCCGTTTGAAGTGCAGCAAGGTCGACCTTGAAGTGAGGCCATTCGGAAGATTGCCAAAGGTACATGTTGCGTATCTTAGGCTTTTACGCTTCAAATGTGAAGCGTAAAATTCAAATTTACGCTTCACGCCCATTCCATCAGACGCCGTAGCGATCGCGATAGGCCTGCACCTTGGGTAGGTTTTGGCCCATCGGGTTACCAGATTGGGTAGAAAGGTAGGCCAGCAAATCGGACAGCTGCGCAATGCAGCACACGCTCATGCCCAATGTATTGCGCACATATTGCACAGCGCTGTGCGGCACGTCTTTGACTGAGCCATCGGCCTGAACTTCGGTGGCCATTTCTTGGCGGTCAAGTGCAATGGCAATGGCGTGGGGTGTGGCGCCCGCTTTTTTGATCAGTTCAATGGACTCGCGTGCGGCCGTACCTGCGCTCATCACGTCATCCACAATCAGTACACGACCTTGGAGCGCTGCGCCCACCAAGGTACCGCCTTCGCCGTGGTCCTTGGCTTCTTTGCGGTTGTAGGCAAAGGGTACGTTCTTGCCCAAGCGAGCCAATTCAATGGACACGGCAGCACCCAAAGGAATGCCTTTGTAGGCAGGTCCAAAAATCATATCGAATTCGATCCCGCTGCTCACCAAGGCTTTTGCATAGAATTGAGCCAGTTTTCCAAGTTTGGCGCCATCGTCAAACAAGCCTGCGTTGAAGAAATACGGGCTCATGCGGCCCGCTTTGGTTTTGAATTCACCAAACTTGAGCACGCCCGCATCGACAGAAAATTGAACAAACTCTTGCGCCAATGCCGATGTGTCGGTTTGCGGTGTGTGTCCAGTCACCATGGGGAAATCCTTGTTTAAATTAAGCAGCTTGAACTTGAACGGTATTCGTTCTGCGGCCACCAAAGGGGTGGAGGCCTGGATTGCTCAAAACAATCCCGATTGTATTTGCGTGCAAGAGGTAAAAGCGCAAGCGCCCGATGTGGCTGGCAAATTTGAGTCTTTGGCGGGTTTGCAGGGCCATTTCCATTTTGCAGAGAAAAAAGGCTACTCAGGGGTGGCGGTTTTCAGCAAACACGAGCCTTCGGATGTGAGGGTGGGCATGGGCTCTGAAGAGTTTGATGCCGAGGGCCGGTTTGTGGAGCTGCGCTTTGACACACCCAAGCGCAAGCTGTCTGTCATCAGCACTTATTTTCCAAGTGGTTCATCGGGGCCTGAGCGGCAAGAGGCGAAGTTTCGGTTTTTGGATCACATGGGGCCACATTTGAAGTCATTGGGCGCTGAGCGTGAGTTCATTGTGTGCAGCGATGTGAACATTGCGCATCAGCAAGCCGACTTGAAAAACTGGAAAAGCAACCAAAAGAACAGCGGCTTCCTGCCAGAAGAGCGCGCATGGATGACGCACATGACCACCGAAGGCCCCTTGGTCGATGTGTACCGTCACTTGCATCCTGACACCACAGACGCTTGCTACACCTGGTGGAGCAACCGCGGGCAAGCGTATGCCAAGAATGTAGGCTGGCGATTGGATTACCAGTTGGCGACTGCGGCGTTGGCGAATGGCGCTAAAAAAGCAGACATTTACAAAGTGACGCGTTTCAGCGACCACGCGCCATTGACCATTGATTACGACTGGTCTCTTTGAGTGGGGGCGATGCCTCATTGCGCACCGAAGTCCACGCTTAATCGCGGGAGTATGTGAGCATTCTGCCTTTGTAGGCTGCCACGTTCTCTGTGGCTGAAATGTCGAGGGCCTCTTCACTGAGCGCAAAACCTTGCGCGGCCATGTTGCGGTGAAAGTGTGAGCGATTGCCACGATTGGGATCAACCACCCAAACCTCTGAGTGGTCTTCAACATGCTCATTGATGTAATGAGCCAAGTCACCGCGTTCATCTCGCTCGTAAAGAATGTCGCTGCCAATGATCAAATCGAACTTGCTGCTCACAGCAATGTCTTGTTGCTGTGTGGCGTGCTCACCCCAATGCCCATGTCGGTAGTCCATGGGGCCTAAATGGTTTAGGCGCAAATTTTCTTTCAGAAATTCGCCAGCCAGCGGGTGACAGTCTGACGCCGTGATGTTGGCGCCTCTTCGATGACCCACCAAGCTTGACAGCGCCAAGCCACAGCCGATTTCAAGAATGCGCTCATGGGCACTGACTGGTCTGAGCGCCATGCGCTCTGCCATGTGCGACCCTGATGGCCACAGCAAACCAAACAGCGACCAGAAAGCGGAAGAAATGCCAAGCGCAAGTGCCGCGTCTTCAGGGTCGTAAAACTGTTGCTTGTCTAGCAAAGAGCGAATGAGCAAATTGGGCACGCCTTGAACCACGATGGACTCGTGCTTGGTTTGATAGCCATGGTGGCCATCAAACGGCATGGCATCCAGAGCAAGTGCCGGCATTGAAGAGGGGTGTGTCAAATAGACAATCAGGCAGGCACGGGTTGTGTCTGTGTGGGCTCATCTTACGCGGAAGCTTGAAGTCCTGGCAAACTGAAATTGATGTGTCTGTCTGCGCGGGCAATGGTTTCAAGTCGATGCGCAATGACAATGCGCGTCAGTTTGAGATGAGACAGCGTGTTTGAAACAGCACTTTCGCTCTCCATGTCCAAATGGCTGGTGGCTTCGTCTAAAGCCAAAACGGAGGGTTGAGCGTAGAGCGCACGTGCCAACAACAGGCGCTGCTTTTGACCGCCGCTGAGGCCCGAGCCAAGTTCGCCAATGAGGGTGTGGTAACCCATGGGCATGCGTGCAATGTCTTTGTGAATTTCTGCCAATTGTGCGCAGGCTTCGATCCTTTGAACATTGGGTGTCAAGTCAAAGAAGGCGATGTTGTCTGCAATGCTACCGGTCAGCAGAGCATCTTCTTGCATGACCACACCAATTTTTCGGCGAACATTGGACATGCCAAGTTGGTTGACGGGTACCCCACCGTACAAGACGGTGCCATGTGTTGGGGTTAGCAGGCCTAATAAAATTTTGAGCAAAGTGGTTTTGCCGCAACCGCTTGCGCCGGTAATGGCCACATGCTCACCTGCTTGAATGCAAAGGTCCATGTTGTAGAGTAGCCACGGCTCGCTTTCGCTGTAGCGAAATGAAACCTTGCGAAGCTCGAGACTGGCGGGCAAGTGAGCCAAGTCGTGAGCAGGCAAGTTGCCTTGGGGCGTGTCTTGTTCGGGCGGCGTGAGCACAATGTCAGCCAGCCTGTCGCGGTGCAAATTGAGCATTTTCAGTTCAATGCCTTGGTTAATCAGGGCACTGATGCGACTTGTAAATTGAACCTTGTAGCTGATGAATGCCAGCAGCATGCCCACAGTGAAAACGCTGGCGCTGTGATCTTGTGTTTGCGATGGCAGAATGATTTTGGCACCCAACCAAAAGACGCATAAATTTTCAAAGCCAAAAATAAGTGTGCGTGCGACATTGAAGCCCATGTTTAATTTGGCGGTTTGAAAATCACGGTTCATCACTTCCACCATGAGGCTTTGCCATCGTGCGCGCCTCTCATTTTCGCGGGCAAACAATTTGAGCGGCGTCATGGCACGAAGTGTTTCAATGAAGTGACTTTGCTCTTGCCCAGCTAAAACCAAACGCTCAGAAGCAGCATGCCTAAAAGGCGAGTAACTGATCCAACGCACAAGCGCATACAAAGCTGAAGCTGAGACAACCACCCAAGTGAGTGTGGGTGAGTAAATGAACATCATGACAAGCGCTGCAATGGCCATCAAGCCGTCGAGCAAGGACTCGATGGTGGTTTGTGTGAGTGTTCTTTGAATGTCGTGAACAGCGTTAAAGCGTGAAGAGATATCGCCCAAATGCCGCTTTGAAAACCAATCGGCTGGCAACTTGACCAAGTGCGCAAACACATTGCCAAGCCATTGAATAGAAACGCTTTGGCTAAGCACCATGACCCACCAACTGCGGGCGTAGGAAAGCGCTGATTGAATGAGCAGAATGATGGCAAAGCCAGCGACCAAAACAGAGAGCAGTTCGTGGTCACCCGATGTTAAGACGTCGTCTACCACGGCTTGATTGAACATGGGCATGAAGATGGCAAACAGCTCGAGGACGAATGCGAGGGCTAAAATTTGAAGTGCTGATTTGCCAAAGCCTTGAAGCTTGCCGGTGAGCATTGAAAGCGGAAAAGCCTTGGGTGCGGGCGTGGTTTTGAAGTCGGCTTGAGGCGTGAGTTCTAAAGCGATGCCTGTGAAGTGCTGCGAAACTTCTGTACGTGAAATGACCCTGATGCCCAGCGCGGGATCTAGCAGGGTGATTTTATTGCCGCTTATTTTTTGCAATACCACGAAGTGATTCAAGTCCCAATGCAAGATGCAAGGCGTGCGAAGTTGGTGTAACTCTTCTAGATCCAAGCGAACGGGTCGGGCATTGAAGCCCAAAACAAGGCTGTGATCCATGAGTTGCTTGAGGTTGGCGCCTTTGAGTGATTGTGGAAACTTGTGCCGCAAATCCATGAGGTGCCAATGTTGGCCATGTGCGTTGGCAATCATGCAAAGGCAAGCCAAGCCGCATTCGGAAGTTTGAAGTTGCAAGACGGGGTTCAAAGCGGACTCAGTTTGGATATGTAACAAAAGACGCCTGCGCTCCGAGGATGCGCAGGCTGTTGCAGGGCAGAGTTATCTGACGCAAATTCCGTTGGTGTAGTCGCCCATGGGGTTGTAGCCTCCAGAGTCTGCGCGGCCATAACTTGCGGGATCGTAGTCAACTTTCTGAGCCGCTTCGAACAAGGTAAAGGCGTCGGCAATCAATTCACCAGCTCTGACGGCCCACCTAAAGGCAATGCCACCCCCTTGGACTTCGCTCAATTCATTTATATTTAAACTTCTCATTTCATTCTCCTGGTTGTGCTGAAAAAATCGTTTCAGCGTCGATATCTGGGTCTAGTAAAAAAGAAACAAGCAATGCGCTTGCATTGATTGCCGAATGAATGGCGCTAGACAACAGCAAAGCTTTGTGCTTTCCCATTTCCAGTTTGTGCAAGTCATACTGTTTTAAAAAAATATAAAAGTAACAAAACAAAGACAAGACTCTTAAAAAAAAGGGGTAAGGCAAGTCTCTTGGCTTGATGAAGTGAAGCGCGGTTAGGAGCAGGGGGGCGAGCACGAACAGGCCCGTTCGGTTGAACAGTTTTTCGTGAAGGGCTGCAAGCCCAATCAACAACAAATTTTCAAAATAAGGTGCAATGATCAAGGCAGAAAAAACGATGCGACCTACCGAAATTGTGTGTGTGGCACTAGAGTCGTTTTCGGCACTGCTAAAAGAAATAATGAGTGCGGTGTAGATGGCTTGCAATACGATGGCACTCACCAAAACATCAATGAATCCATGCCGATTAAGGTGCAAAGCCCTGATTCTCTGAATGAAGTTCATGATGTTTGTTGGCGTGCGTGAATGGCCAACAAAGGCTCGAAGACCCACTCCCAAATGCCGCGCACATCGTGGATGACGTCGGCTTCGAGAGTCATGCCGGGGCGCAAAGAATGAGCTTGGCCAAAGGCCATGACATGCTGCGATGCCAACTCGACTTGAATTCTGTAGAGTGGCTCGTTGCTTTGTGTGGAAGCCATGAGGGCCGTGCCCTGACCATGCGGCAAATCTTGAGGGGCAATGGGTGTGCCACTGACCTTGAGAACGCGGCCTTTGGCCAGTCCAAATTTTTGATACGGGTAGGCTGCCAAGCGAAGCCACACTTCTTGACCCGGCTGAATGAAGCCGGCTGTGCGGGTGGGTGCAAAAAGAGCGGCAACCAAAGTGTGTGCCGATGGGTCTGGTGCATAAGAGGTCACATGAGAGGTCACATTAGAGCTGACACGAGAGCTGATATGAGAACTGACTTGAGAAGTGG
>CAIODE010000169.1 GCA_903856875.1 uncultured Burkholderiales bacterium | reverse complement strand
TGATCAGAGGTGCGTCTGCAGGTTGGACTCGAGCCGTGGCAATTTTTGACGATGCGCTGTTTCAGTGATTAACGTGTAGGCCGCAGCGGCCAACTTCCTGCCAGCTTATTTTTAAGCATTCAATTCGAGATAAAGCCGCCAAACACCGCTCGCGTCTTGTGTCAGTTGGTGATTGGTAATTTGCTTGCTGCTTGGCATGTTGGTGTTTTTAAATTCTGTCGTGCTGGTAGCTTGCCAAAAGCGGCCATCGGCATCTGTGACGATCGGCTTTGTGCTGGCCAATACAGACTGGCCGCAGCAAGGCTTATTTTGGGGAGTTGTGACTCTTCCAGATACAACCATGGGCTCCGCGTTGTGAGGCAATCTACGCAATTGCGTTTCCAAGGGTGACCCATTCACGTTTGAACTTGAACTGGCCGTTGCCCATGAAGCCCAAGAAGCAGAACTCACGCCAACTGCGACTTTGATGAAAGTTCTTCTCTGTTCAGTTTGATTGAATTTCATATGCGGCTCCTTAGGTGCGCCCATAGTGAGCCCAAAAGAATAGGGAGTCGATTAGGGAAAACCGCAGTCAATTGAGACTGAAACCCATTGATTACTCTCAGTGGCAGACCTATGATGATTCTTCTAAATCGCTTCTAACCTGCCACCATCAGAGGGATCATTATGAAAATTATGCTTTTTAACGACTACCGAATTGGCATTATCAAGGGAGAGGGTTTGGTAGACATCACCTCGGTCGTGGCAAATATTCCTCACCATGGCATTGGTGACTTGATGAACGGCATGATTGGCTCATTTGATCAAGTTAAACCGCGAATTGAAAAATTTGTTGAGACAGGCAAAACGGTGCCGATAGCCGGTGTGAAAATTCGTGCGCCTTTGCCAAAGCCAGTCAATATCGAATGCATGGCTGTGAATTACATGGAAGATGGCACGCGCAAAGAGCCTGCTTTAATCAATGCATTTCACAAGTCACCTGGCTGCATCATTGGTCATGGTGAAACCATGGTCTTGCCCGATATTCCTTCCACCATTTTTGAAGGTGAGGCAGAACTGGCTTTGATAATTGGCAAAGGTGGTAGTTTTATTCCTGCTTCCAAAGCCATGGCGCATATTTTTGGCTATGTGAATTTCATCGATGGCTCTGCCAGAGGTGTTCAACCTGAAAACAATTCTTTTTACCAGATGAAATCACGCGCTACTTTTGCACCTATTGGTCCCTACATTGTCACGGCCGATGAGGTCAAAGACCCGCATAAGTTGCAGGTTCGCTTGTGGGTCAATGGTGTCTTGAAGCAAAACTTCAACACAGATGACATGGCACACAAAATTCCACGTTGCATTGAATGGGTATCTGGTATTCATGAATTAGAGCCAGGCGACATCATTGCCACTGGCACCAATCACCGAGGACTTTCTTCTTTCCAAGATGGCGACAAAGTTGAGTTGGAAGTTGAAGGAATGGGCCGCCTTACAATTGCCGTGAAAGATGATCTGAAGAGAACATGGTCCAGAGAAACACGCTTAGAGCGTGAGCAACGTGGACTCACAGGAACAACCCCGCAACTGACGGGCAAGTACGCTAAAGCTTAATTGGAGTGACGTTTGGAAGTTTCGTTTCATGAAGAAATCAAGGCCCTTCGCATGGGCGAGGGTGAGGTATTTCGAGGCGAGGGCATACTGGCCATTACCAAAGGCTTGCTTCAGTCGGGTGTTGCTTATGTAGGGGGCTATCAAGGCGCACCCGTTTCGCACCTTTTAGATGTCATGGTGCAAGCCAAGCCTTACATGGATGAATTGGGTGTTCATGTGGAAGCCTGTTCCAACGAAGCTTCAGCGGCTGCCATGTTGGGGGCTTCTATTCATTACCCCATTCGCGGTGCCGTCACTTGGAAATCCATTGTTGGCACCAATGTAGCGGCCGATGCCTTGTCCAATTTGTCATCGCCTGGCGTCACCGGTGGTGTGCTCATTGTGGTGGGCGAAGATTACGGCGAGGGTGCCAGCGTCATTCAAGAACGCACACACGCCTATGCTTTGAAGTCGGGCATGTGCTTGCTTGACCCTCGACCAGAGTTGGGTCAAATGGTCAACATGGTCGAGCAAGGTTTCCAATTGTCTGAAGCTTCCAACATGCCCGTCATGATGGAACTGCGCATTCGGGCGTGTCATGTGCGCGGACAGTTTGTGGCCAAAACAAACCAAGCACCCTTGCTTTCGAAAAAGAATTTGATTGCCGAGCCTGCTGGTTTTGATTACATGCGATTGGCACATCCGCCTGTGACGTTTGCGCAAGAGAAACGCAAAGTGGCACACAGACTGCCAGCGGCGCGCGAGTTCATTCACGCCAATGGATTGAACGAACATTTCCCAGGCACCCACCACAAGCATTTAGGGTTGATTGTGCAAGGCGGCCTTTACAACACGCTT
>CAIODE010000168.1 GCA_903856875.1 uncultured Burkholderiales bacterium | reverse complement strand
TTTGCGGTGGCTGCAGCCGTCACCACCGGTAAGCCCGTGATCGCCATTGAGGGAGACAGTGCTTTTGGTTTTAGTGGCATGGAAATGGAAACCATATGCCGATACAACCTTCCCATTTGTGTCATCGTATTTAACAACAATGGTGTATACCGAGGCACTGATGTCAATCCATCTGGCAGTTCCGATGTAGCGCCAACTGTGTTTGTTAAAAACGCCCGCTACGACAAAATCATTGAAGCATTTGGTGGCACGGGTGTGCACGCCACAACCTCCCAAGAGCTAAGTGCCGCTTTAAAAGAGGCTGTTGCCTCAGGTAAGCCCACCCTTATAAATGCAGTGATAGACGAGACTGCGGGAACTGAGAGCGGCCGCATTACTATGCTCAATCCTCAGGCCAATAAGAAAAAATAAACCAAGACTACAAAAGGAGTTACTGCATGAGCAAAGCGCTTGACGGAGTTCGAATTCTCGACTTCACACACGTTCAATCGGGTCCTACCTGCACTCAGTTGCTGGCATGGTTTGGGGCTGACGTTATAAAAGTAGAAAAAGCTGGTGAGGGTGATGCAACCCGTGGTCAATTAAGAGATGTGCCCGATGCTGATAGCTTGTATTTCACGATGCTTAACCATAACAAACGCTCTATCACTTTGGATACCAAGAATCCTAAAGGTAAAGAAGTTCTCAATACCTTGATCAAAAGTTGTGATGTATTGGTAGAAAATTTTGCCCCGGGCGCACTTGATCGAATGGGATTCACTTGGGAGAAGATTCAGGAATTAAACCCCCGCATGATCGTTGCCTCGGTAAAAGGTTTTGGCCCAGGCCCTTATGAAGACTGCAAGGTTTATGAAAACGTTGCCCAATGCGCAGGCGGTTCTGCCTCAACCACAGGTTTTGACGACGGCCCACCTCTCGTCACTGGCGCCCAAATCGGTGACAGCGGTACAGGCTTACATCTTGCCTTGGGAATTGTGGCTGCTCTTTACCAGCGCAACACAACAGGACGCGGACAAAAAGTGTTAGCGGCAATGCAAGACTCTGTTCTTAACCTATGCAGAGTCAAATTGAGAGATCAGCAACGGCTAGATCGTACTGGCTTACTGAAAGAATACCCTCAGTTCCCAGACTCTAAGTTCGGTGACGCAGTTCCTCGTGCGGGTAACGCATCAGGCGGCGGCCAACCAGGTTGGATTTTGAAATGCAAGGGTTGGGAAACCGACCCCAATGCCTATATTTACTTCATCACGCAAGCCCCAGTCTGGGGCGCTATTTGCAAGGTCATTGGCCAAGAAGACTGGATTACCCATCCAGACTATGCAACGCCAGCAGTACGTCTATCCCGCCTGAAGTCGATCTTTGATCGCATTGAAGCTTGGACCATGACCAAGACAAAGTTTGAAGCCATGAAAATTCTCAATGAGTTTGATATTCCATGCGGCCCCATTTTGTCCATGAAGGAGATCGCTGAGGATCAATCCTTGAGGGCGACTGGAACAGTGGTCGAAGTTGATCATCCAAAAAGAGGAAAGTATTTAACAGTAGGCAACCCGATCAAAATGTCTGACAGCTTGACTGAAGTGGTTCGATCGCCTCTTCTCGGCGAGCACACAGACGAGGTTTTGACCGAGTTGGGTTATGGGTTAGAAGCGATTGCCGCCCTGCGAACTGAAAAAGTTGTCTAGTTAGTCTGATAACCCTCGTTCCTACATTTTTGTACAACCACAATTAATAAAGTTGAGTCAATATGAGTCACGATAAAGCGACGGTAAGGGCAATTTTAGATGCAGTCAAACTTGCAGGCAGAGAATCTTTGACTGCGCCTGAAGGTAAACGCGTTTGTGATGCCTACGGCATCTCTGTCCCCCAAGAAGGAGTCGCCAATAGCGCGGCCGAGTCTGAAAAGTTAGCCATTGCCATGGGGTTTCCTGTGGTGATGAAAATTGTCTCTCCAGATATCTTGCATAAAACAGAGGCTGGTGGCGTCGTTGTAGGCATATCCAACGCTCAAGAGGCGTCAAAGGCTTACCAGACCATCATTGAGAATGCCAAAAAATACAAGGCAGACGCCACAATTTTGGGCGTACAAGTTCAACAGATGATCCAAGGTGGGCAGGAAGTCATCATCGGTGCAGTCACCGATCCTAGTTTTGGAAAGCTTGTCGCTTTTGGTCTCGGGGGCGTTCTGGTTGAAGTTCTCAAAGACATTACTTTCCGACTAGCGCCTGCAACCAAAGCGGATGCCCTCTCCATGCTTGATGGCATCAAAGCAGCAGAAATGCTGAAAGGTGTTCGCGGCTCAGATCCTGTCAACCGAGAAGCTCTTGCCAACTTGATCGTGAGTGTCAGCGACTTGGTCAACGACTTTCCCGAGATTTCAGAGCTAGATCTCAACCCAGTTTTTGCAAGCAAAAACACAGCCATTGCGGCTGATGTGCGAATCGTTGTCGATTTTGTAGCGAAAATCCCGCGTTATCGCCCACCCGAAAACGAGGTCCTTGTCTCGATGAAACGGATCATGCAACCCACATCTGTTGCAGTGATTGGGGCTTCCAACGAAAACGGCAAGATCGGAAACTCCGTGATGAAAAACCTCATCAACGGTGGCTACAAAGGCCAAATTTTTCCAATTCACCCAAGTGCCAGTGAAATTATGGGTCACAAGGCCTACAAGAGTGTTAAAGATGTCCCTCAAGAAATTGATACTGCTGTATTTGCAATTCCCGCTAAATTTGTTGCGGGTGCTTTGATTGAATGTGGCGAGAAAAAAATCGCTGGTGCTGTTCTTATTCCTTCTGGTTTTGCTGAGACTGGCAATGTCGCTTTACAAGAAGAACTGGTCGCTATTGGGCGCAAGTACAACATTCGCATGATGGGGCCTAATATTTATGGCTTCTACTACACGCCCTCCAATTTGTGCGCCACTTTCTGTACGGCATACGATGTCAAAGGCTCTGTTGCCTTGTCCTCGCAATCTGGCGGAATTGGAATGGCCATCATCGGCTTTAGTCGTTCTGCCAAGATGGGTGTCTCAGCAATTGTTGGATTAGGCAATAAATCAGATATTGATGAAGATGATTTATTGATATTTTTCGAACAAGATCCCAACACCAACGTGATTGCCCAACACTGCGAAGATCTGAAAGACGGTCGAGCCTTCGCTGAAGTAGCTCGTCGGGTTTCCAAGAAAAAACCCGTCATTGTCTTGAAAGCAGGTCGAACTTTAGCAGGCGCTAAAGCGGCCAGCTCACACACAGGCGCTTTGGCTGGTAATGATAAGATTTACGAGGACGTTTTCAAACAAATCGGCGTCATTCGTGCTCGCAGTTTGCGTGACTTGCTCGACTTTGCGCGAGGCGTGCCGATTCTTCCTACTCCGAAGGGTGAAAATATTGTCATCATTACGGGAGCAGGGGGTTCTGGGGTGCTTCTATCAGATGCGTGCGTTGACAACAATTTGACATTGATGCCAATGCCTGAAGATCTTGATGCAGCGTTCCGTAAATTTATTCCACCTTTTGGTGCCGCGGGTAATCCTGTAGACATCACCGGCGGGGAGCCTCCATTAACCTACAAAAACACTGTTCTTTTAGGTTTAAGTGATCCGCGCATTCACGCCTTGATTCTCGGCTACTGGCATACGATCGTCACACCGCCTATGGTGTTCGCAAAAATCATGGTTGAAGCACGCGATGAAATGCGCGCCAAAGGTATTGACAAGCCCATCGTAGCCTCATTGGCTGGAGATGTAGAAGTAGAAGAAGCCGCGCAGTATCTGTATGAACATGGGATTCCTGCCTATGCTTACTCCACAGAAATTCCAGTGGCTGTTCTGGGCGCTAAATACCAATGGGCGCGCGGTGCAGGTCTGATCTAAGCTGGCTGTGTCATGAGTCCTTCTGATATTCGCCTTCATCAAGAACCAACCCTTAAGCAACGCAAAAGGCAAGCGCCCAAAGGGCGTGGCCTCGACCCTCATGCTTTACAAGAGGTGCAAGGCCTGCTGGGCAACGCTTCCCGCTCAAGTGATGAACTGATTGAGCATTTGCACCGTTTACAAGATGCTTTTGGTCAACTAAGTTCCAAGCATCTAGCGGCCCTAGCCCATGAGATGCGCATCAGTCAAGCTCAGGTCTATGAAGTAGCCAGTTTTTATCATCACTTTGATATTGTCAAAGAGGGACAAACCATTCCTGCAACTTTGACCGTTCGCGTGTGCGATGGCCTATCGTGTGAAATGGCTGGCGCAAAAAATTTACTAACAACTCTCCCAAGTCTTTTGGGCCAAACTATTCGTGTGATCCCCGCACCCTGTATTGGTCGTTGCGAACAAGCTCCCGCAGCAATGGTGGGCCAACACGCCATACCATCGGCAACACCGGAAAAAATTAAATCCTGTGTGGACAGTCAAAATACCCAAGCAGAACCCACACACCATCTTGGTTATTCCCAGTACAAAGCTGCAGGAGGTTATGCACTTTTGTCAGCTTGCATGACCGGCCAACGCGATGTCGATTCTGTGATCCAAGAGATTGAATCTTCCGGGCTTCGAGGTTTGGGAGGCGCAGGTTTTGGAGCAGGGCGCAAATGGCGTATTCTCAAAACACAAAAACACGATCGTTTGATGGTGATAAATCTTGATGAGGGCGAACCCGGCACCTTTAAAGACAGAACATTGCTA
Organism: uncultured Burkholderiales bacterium; assembly: GCA_903856875.1. Lineage (GTDB taxonomy): Bacteria > Pseudomonadota > Gammaproteobacteria > Burkholderiales > Burkholderiaceae_C > Limnohabitans_A. The sequence goes on along the minus strand of CAIODE010000168.1, from coordinate 1,646 downwards.
GAAACAGATCCGCATAGATTTCTTGAAGGAATGCTGATAGCTGCTTGGGCTGTTGAGATTCCTAAAATTTATATTTATTTGCGCGACGAGTACCATGCTTGTCGCGTGATGTTACAAGCCGAGCTGCAACTTTTAAAAGATGCCCCCCCTTGCGCAGGACTTCCAGAGGTCATATTGCGTCGCGGTGCGGGAGCTTATATTTGTGGCGAAGAATCGGCGCTGATTGAATCCTTAGAAGGCAAACGTGGCATCCCTCGTTTGCGTCCCCCCTATGTGGCAGAGGTGGGCTTATTTAATCAGCCTACTTTGGTACATAACTTTGAGACTCTTTTTTGGGTGCGAGAAATATTAGAACGAGGTGGTGCTTGGTTTGCTTCGCACGGTCTTCATGACCGTAAGGGCCTGAGAAGTTTTTCTGTATCTGGAAGAGTTCGACTCCCAGGCGTTAAATTGGCGCCAGCGGGTATCACTGTTCAGCAATTGATTGATGATTTTTGCGGGGGCATGCAAGAAGGGCATACTTTTTATGCTTACTTGCCTGGGGGTGCTTCAGGCGGTATCTTGCCTGCCACCCTGAATCAAATACCTTTGGACTTTGACACATTGCAGGTCTATGGTTGTTTTATAGGTTCTGCTGCAGTGATTGTTTTATCTCAACACGACACCGCTCGCAACGCTGCTTTGAATATGATGCGGTTTTTCAAGCATGAGTCTTGCGGGCAATGCACCCCTTGTAGGGTTGGAACCGCCAAGGCAGAGACCTTGATGGCGAAAGCTAACTGGGATCTTCCTTTGTTACAAGATTTATCGACGGTGATGCGTGATGCGTCGATTTGTGGACTAGGCCAAGCGGCACCCAATCCGATGGACTGCGTCATCAAGTACTTCCCCCATGAGTTGAACTCACCCCTATCAACAACTGGAGAAAAAGCATGACCCAAGTCGCTTCAGACCTAGACTTGGAATTAGAAACCGATGTCGTTAACTTCGAACTGAATGGTCGAAAAATCAAAGCGAAAAGTTCGCAAACTTTGATTGAAATTGCCAAACATGAAGGCATTGAGATTCCTCATCTTTGCTACAAAAGTGGCATGGCGTCTGTTGGCAACTGTCGTGCTTGCGTGGTTGAGATTGAAGGAGAACGTGTACTGGCCCCATCATGCTGTCGATATCCCAGTGAGAACATGAAGGTACAGACCGACAGTGCACGAGCGCTAGTCTCTCAAAAAATGGTGCTTGAGTTGCTGCAGTCAGACATGCCGACAACTGCTTATACGCTCAACAATGAACTCGATCAATGGTCCTTGGCGCTTTCGCTTGGAAAACCAAGGTATGAGCCGCGACCCAAGGTGCAGCAAGATGCAACACACGCGGCAATCACTGTGAATTTGGACGCCTGCATCCAGTGCACACGTTGTGTGAGGGCGTGCCGTGATGAGCAGGTCAATGACGTGATTGGCTTTGCCTTCAGAGGGGCTGACTCCCAAGTGGTTTTTGACATGGACGACCCCATGGGGGACTCCACTTGTGTGGGCTGTGGTGAGTGTGTTCAGGCTTGCCCCACGGGTGCTTTGATGCCTGCCCAAAAAGTCGGATTGGTCAAAGCAGATCGATTGGTAGATTCACTATGCCCCTACTGTGGTGTA
>CAIODE010000167.1 GCA_903856875.1 uncultured Burkholderiales bacterium | reverse complement strand
CGCGGGCAGGCCAGCAACCGGTACAAGCCGGGCAGTGAGCGTGACGGCTGCTTGGTCAACTAGCTTGCGCATTTGTACAGCGGCAGCGTCGATGTCGCCAGATCAGGGCCACCATCGGCACCGCCGAAAGTCGCCGAATTTCTTGGTAGATTTGCCGGATGTCTCCGCGGGCTTGGTCTTCCGACAGTTCAGCGAGCAGGGGCAGACTCTCCTGTTTTGAAACTGTGGTCATAAGAGCTTGATTGGACAGGAGGCGTCGATCGCCGATCAGGCGTCCCTGGCAGTGGTCTGAGGGTTGCGAGGATTGTGCTGGCCCTGGTTCAGCATTTCGTCTCGGGTACCGATCTGCGCGGCGTGGCTGCCCGCGGTGATCCCAAGTAAGGCGGCGATATCGCGCGAGGCCGCCACAGCTTCCTGCGGCGAGACGCCGGTGCTCACGCCCATGCTCTCGAACATGCACACCAGGTCCTCGGTTGGCAGGTTGCCCACAGACGCCACACTGGTAGGCATGGCAATTCCACCGCCGATGCCGCAGATCGAGCCTTCTATGAAGGTGGCGCCCGCATCTACTGCAGCCAGGACATTGGCAGTGCCCTGGCCTGATAAGTTGTGCACGTGGTATCCAAACTCGCAGCCAGGAAATTCCTTGGAAGCCCTTCGGAACAGCGAAGACACCATTACCGGATCCTCCATGCCCATTGAGCCCGCAAGGTCAAAGCGGCGGATACCCCCGTCATGAAGACGTCGTAGCACGGCGATCGTCTTGTCTTGCGGAATTGGCCCCTCATAGGCGCACCACATCGAAACGCCCAAGGCCATGACGAAACCCATTCCGGCGCCATCAGCTATACGAAAGCATTTGACTCCCTGTTCTATCGCCTCGTCCATTGTCATGTTCTGGTTCTTGCGCAGGTAGCTCTCACTGACCGTGATCAATCCGAGCAGCTCGTCAAGTTTGGAGTCAATGGCGCGTTCGGCACCACGAGCATTAGGGACCAGCGCACGATATTTGGTGCCATGTCGGCGCTGAATACGGGCGCAGACTTCTTCTGCATCCCGCAGATTGGGGATGACCGAGTTGCGCACGAAGCCTGTGATCTCGATCACAGGAAAACCCGCACGGGAGAGCCGGTCGATCATGGCAATCTTGGTATCAGTCTCAATCCATCGATCAAGACTCTGCAGTCCGTCGCGCGGGCCAACTTCGCTAATGGTGATGTGCTCTGGAAAGTTCAACATGTTAGTTCTCGGTTTTGTAATGGCTCAGATGACGCCTTTGGCTTTGAGACGTTCAATGTCCTCAACGGCCATACCCAATTCAGTCTTGAAAATTTCGTCATTGTGCTCTCCCAATCGCGGGCCGAGCCAATTAACGCTGCCAGGTGTGTCCGACAGGCGAGGCACTAGGTTTGGAATGGACAGTTCGCCCACTCTGTCATCATGAACTTTCAGGATGTTGCCGCGCGCGGCGTATTGAGGGTCCTCGAAAATCTCGTCAATGGCGTAGATTGGGCCGCACGGAACCTGTGCCAATTCGCAGATGGTCAGGACCTCTAAGCGATCATGACTCAATGTCCACGCCGCTACATGTTCGTCAACCTTTGTGCGATCGATTTCGCGGTTTTTTAGCAAGGCCCACTCAGCAGGCGCTGGCATTCCCTCTTTGGCCATGACATCAGCCAAGCGCTCATAAATTTTGTCATTGGTGCAAGCAATTGCGATCCAACGTTTGTCCTTCGTGGGGTAGTGACTGTGTGGCACAACGTTTACCGTGGCGGGACCCATGCGCTCGCGCACGTAGCCCTTGAGGGCATAGGCGGGAGCTAGCTCGTCGAGGATGCGGAAAATCGGCTCGTACAAGCCGATATCCACCATCTGGCCCTTGCCTGTGCTCTCGCGTGCTCGCAGCGCAAACATCACGCCCAAGGCGCCGTAGAGGCCGGCCATGTAGTCTGGGATGGTGGCTGAGCCGGGTGTGACCGGCGGTCGGTCGGGATAACCGGCCAGATAGGCAAGGCCGCCAAATGCATTGGCGATACGGCCAAAACCTGGGCGGTCTCGGTAGGGACCTGTCTGGCCGTAGCCAGAGATGCGCACCATGATCAGGCGTGGATTGATCTCCCTAAGCGTATCCCAGCCCAAACCCCATTTTTCTAAAGTACCGGGCTGAAAATTTTCTACCATCACATCTGCTTTTTCAGCCAGGCGTTTCAAAATGGCAGCACCTTCTGGGAGTCGCATGTCCAAGGTGATTGATTTTTTATTTCTGCATTCAGACAGCCATGGCAGTGAGTCGCCGTTTTCCGTAATGGTTCCAAACCTCCGCAGAGCATCGCCAATGGTGGGTAACTCAACTTTCAAAACATCTGCACCAAATTCAGCCAATTGCGTGGAGCAAAAGGGGCCTGCTAAAAAACTAGAAACATCCAGAACGCGAACATTGTCTAGTGGTTGGATGTTTGATGATTTAGTCATGTAACGGTCTTCAATCAATGATTAGTTTTTGGAAGTGAAATTTTCTTGAATGGCATTAGATCGTTGAACCAATTTTTCTGCTAAATAAACAATTGGGTAATCGACAAACTTACCGTCTACTTGGATAGCAGCTAAGCCTTGTTTTTCTGCAACTGCAAAGGCCTCAATGATTCTCTTTGCCTGAGCGATTTGCTTCTCAGATGGACTAAAACATTCGTTGACTTTTTTGAGCTGATCGGGATGGATACACATCTTTCCTTGGAACCCGAGTTTTTGAGCAGTCTCTACGGATTTATTGAAACCAGTTTCGTCATCTAAAGCCACCCACACGGTGTCTACAGGAGGTTCAAGTCCTGCCGCACGTGACTCCACAACAAAGCTGTTTCTATAAGACAGAAGCTCAGTTTCATCAGCAGTCCAAGTGATCCCAAGATCCAAAGTGAAGTCGCCAGCGCCAAACGCAATTCTGCGGACCCTTGTGCCGGAACGGGCGATGCTTGTTAAATTAGAAAAACCTAGGGCAGTTTCAACGATAGGAATCAGGTCGATGCTTCCTTTGGGTAAGTTACGCTCATTTTCAAGTGAGGTTATTAACCACTCCACAGTATGGAGGTCTGAAGCACTTTCAACTTTTGGAAGAAATACACCATCAACTCCAGGATTGATGATTGCGACCAAATCACCGTAAGACCAAGGCGTGCCAAGTGCATTGACTCTAACGTAGGCTTTGCAATTTCGAGGACCTTGCAAAGCTGTAACGACAAGCTCTCTACTTTTTATTTTTTCAGAATTTGCCACGGCGTCTTCAAGATCCAATATAACGGCATCTGCAGCAAGAAAAAGCGCCTTTTCAACTCGTCTGGCGTGATTGCCTGGGGCAAATAAAAAGCTGCGATAAATTGACATAAATTAAATTTTCATCTTAATTATTTGGTTATTTTGAGTTCGAAAAGTCAACGCCCAAAGCAGACAAATCTGATTCTTTGTACCCCAATTTGCCTATCAATATTTCGCGGTTATGCTCGCCCATGCGAGGACCCGTATGGTGAATTTGACCCGGTGTTCGTGACAATTTTCCAGGAACATTTTGCATTCGCAGCCCAGTGCCTAGTTCATCGTCATACAGTTCAATGATGTTTTCTCTAGATGCCATGTGTGCATCGGCAAAAATATCTTGGATATTGTTGACCGGAGAGATAGCAGCTTCGAGTTGTATGAAGCGTTCCATCAATTCAGCCCTATCAAAACGCAAAATAGCGTTTTGCAGCGCCTCGTCCAAGGCATCAACGTTTGCGAGCCTTGCACGGTTGTCTGCAAATCTAGAGTCAAGGGCTAATTCTGGTATTTCAAGTGCGAGGCAAATTCTTTCAAAAATAGATTGCGCGCTACCACCCACGGAAATGTATTTCTCATCTTTGGTTAGATAGATATTTCGAGGCGCGGTGAAAGGAAGCCGTGATGCTGCTCGTTCTTGAACAATGTTCAATTGATCATG
>CAIODE010000166.1 GCA_903856875.1 uncultured Burkholderiales bacterium | reverse complement strand
TCCTACCCATCAGATACCTCTGCCAACCCGGCCATCGTGGCGCAAAGTGCCGTCAGGCGTTTGCCACGCTGGGTTTTGTGGACGCTTTGCTTGGCTTATGTGTTGCCGGGTTTTGTGGGCCGTACACCTTGGAAAGCCGATGACATGGAAGCCTTTGGCTTTATGCTCAATTTGGCGCAATTTTGGGGCTCAGACAATGTGGCGTGGTTAAAGCCAACGCTGCTTGGGCAAGCAGACAGCGGTGCGGCCCTTTTGCCTTATTGGCTCGGTGCATGGGCCATTCAATTGGCGCCCAAGGGCCTGCCTCTCGACACTGCTGCTCAATTGCCCTTTATTGCTTTGTTGGGCCTCACACTGGCAGCCACTTGGTATGCGGTTTACGCCCTTGCACGAACACCGGCAGCGCAACCCGTGAGCTTTGCATTTGGCGGCGAAGCCAAACCTGCAGACTACGCGCGGGCCATTGCCGATGGCGGTTTGCTTGCCTTGCTTGCCTGCTTGGGCTTGGCCAGACTTTCTCATGAAGCCACACCCGCACTCGCACAACTTTCTTTTTCTGCGCTTCTCTTTTTTGCGTTGGCCAACTTGGCTCGCAAAAGAATGACTTCGCTGTTTTGCGCCGCCCTCGCCATCATTGGCCTGGCACTTTCAGGCGCGCCTGCTTTGGCGATGATTTTGGGGGCAGGCGGCGCCATTGTGATTGCTCTGAATACGGGCCAGCCGCAATCTCTGCGCGTGAGAAAAGTCGATGTTGCCTGGGTCTTGATCTTCTGCCTTGCTACCGCCGCGATCACCAGTGGCTTGGACTTGTGGCGTTGGCGAGTTGCCTCGTCTCATTTGTTTGAAGTTAAGGCCATGGCCCGTTTGCTTTTGTGGTTCACTTGGCCTGCTTGGCCCTTGGCTCTTTGGACGCTTTGGCGTTGGCGCTATCAACTCAAAAGTATTTCAGCCAATCCCCATTTGTCGCTGCCTCTTTGGTTCTTGAGTGTGGCCATTGCCACCACTTGGATGTCTGGTTTAAGTGATCGTGCGCTGCTGATCAGTTTGCCAGCATTGGCCACGCTGGCCGCCTTTGCTTTGCCCACTTTGAAACGCAGCGTCAGTGCTTTCATTGATTGGTTTACCTTGCTCTTTTTCAGTGTGGGCGCGCTGATCATTTGGACTGTTTGGCTTTCCATGCAAACAGGCTTTCCTGCTCAACCTGCCATCAATGTGGCCCGGCTTGCGCCAGGTTTTGTTCTGCAGTTCTCTTTGACGACATTCATCTTGGCAAGCTTGGCAACACTGGCCTGGGCCGGCCTTGTGAAATGGCGCGCCGGTCGACATCGCTCAGCACTTTGGAAGAGCATGGTGCTGCCTGCCAGTGGTGCCATTTTGTGTTGGTTTTTGGTCATGACACTTTGGTTGCCTTTGCTAGATTTCGGCCGAAGCTATGCGCCTCTTGTCAACAAAGTTCGCAGCATGATGGGGTCCACAGACTGCGTTCAATACTATGGCTTGACTAAGGCGCAAGGCGCAGCGTTTCAGTTTCATGGCAATCTCAAACTGATTCCAATTGCGACGCGCGCGCAGAAAACAAGCTCAGATGCAAGCGCCTGTGCTTGGCTCATTGTCGACACTCAAGCCCTTGCGTTGTTTAACAAAGAAGTTGATGCCAGCGGATGGACGCAACACGCCACTGTGCGCCGCCCCTCGGACAACAACGAAGACCTCGTCTTGTTTAGAGCCCTGTCGTCCCCTGTCACTGCCAAGCCCTGAGCGGTCATTGCGGCATGTTTGAAGCGCGCACCATCCTTCGCCACGCAGGTACGGTTTTAGTGGGGCAACTGGCTGTCATGGCTTTTGGTGTTGCAGATACCCTGATTGCCGGACGGTACAACGCTTCTGCACTTGCTGCCTTATCGGTGGGCTCTTCCATTTACATCAGCATCTACGTGGCATTGAATGGCTTGATCACTGCCTTGCTCCCGGTCTGGGCAGAACTTCGCGGTGCTGGAAAGCATAAGGCGCTGGGTCAATCGGTACGGCAGGCTTTGTACTTGTGCCTTGTTGTCATCTTCTTGGGCACCTTGGCCCTGCTTTTTCCTGATCCTTGGCTGAATGCCACTGGCGTGCCTGAAGTTTTACAAAATGATGTGAGAGATTACCTGCGGGTTCTGGCCATTGCGGTAGGACCCTCCCTGATGTTTCGAATGTATTCAACACTCAACCAAAGCTTGGGCATGCCGTTTTGGGTCACTGCACTTCAAATTGCTTCTTTGGGTATCAAAATTCCTCTTTCCATCTGGTTCACTTTGGGCGGTTGGGGCATACAAGCGCAAGGCCTTGTGGGCTGCGCATGGGCAACCTTGGTTGTGAACACATGGCTCATGTGCATGGGTATTTATTTTTTGCGCCACCAAAAGATTTACCAGGAATTCAAAATATGGCAGCCCTTGGAGGCACCTAACTGGAAAACAATCCAAGCATGTT
>CAIODE010000165.1 GCA_903856875.1 uncultured Burkholderiales bacterium | reverse complement strand
TTTGATCTGTTTTGACCTCACTGCCCTCAGTGAAGTTGATCTTTTGCACCACGCCAGCCACGCGTGCACGAACCTGTGCAACACGGTAGGCCTCGGTGCGGCCTGGCAATTCAGCGTTCAGTGTGACGCGGGAAAAGACGGTGCTGACCACACTTACGTCTGGTGGAGGCGGCGCGGCAGAGCTTGCAGGCGAGGAGGGGGCGTTACTCGATGGACAGGCGCTCAATAAGATTGTTAAAAATAGAACAGATCCTATCTTGGCGACCCAAGCGGTTTGCGCCAGGGTGCGGCCGTTAAGTTGTTTGGCAAACATGCAGAAGCTTTCACTAAAAGGATTGAAGCTAATGAAATCATGTCGAGCTCAAGATTACATCGTCTCAAATCAGTATAGCAAGTGCCAAGCTCTGAAAGGCTCTTGTTCAATCGACTTTGGCGCCTGAACGCCGAACCACCTCGGACAACCTGGGGATGTCTGTGGCCACCAAGGCCGCCAATTCTTCAGGCTTTCCGCCGCCGGGCTCAAGCCCCATTTCAGCCAAGCGCTTGAGGTTGTCGGGTTGCTTCAAGATGTCCGCGACATCACGCTGCAAGCGGCTGACAATGGCGGGTGGCGTGCCTGCCGGCGCAAACATGGCCTGCCAAGAACTCAACTCAAACCCGTCAAGACCTGCTTCTTGAAGGGTTGGCAATTCGGGTGCGGCCTTGGAACGCTTGGCTGACGTTACGGCCAGTCCAATGAGTTTTTTGCCTGCAACTTGTGGAATGGCTGTGTTGCTGTTTTCAAAACTAATTTGAATGGTGCCTCCCAGCAAGTCGGCCATCATGGGGCCGCTGCCGCGGTAGGGCACGTGCTGCATTTGTGTGCCTGTGGCCAGCTTGAACATCTCACCAGAAATATGCTGCGATGTGCCATTGCCTGCCGAACCAAAAGAGTATTTGTTGGGATTGGCTTTGAGCAAAGCGATGAGTTCGGAAACGGTTTTCACGTTCAAGGAGGGGTGAACCACCAGCACATTGGGCAGCGCGGCCAGCAAGGTCACCGGTGCAAAGTCTTTGATGGGGTCATAAGACAGTTTGGGATACAGCGACACATTCAAAGCGTGCGAGCTGATGGTGCCACCGCCCAGCGTGTAGCCGTCAGGCTTAGATTTGGCCAGCTCAGCCGAGCCCACCGATCCGCCTTGCCCCGCTTTGTTGTCCACCACCACCGATTGGTTCAGCGATTTAGACAAGCCCTGCGCTACCATGCGCCCCAACATGTCGGTAGCGCCACCCGGTGCGAAGGGCACAATGTAGCGAATGGGTTTGCTGGGCCAATCTTTGGGAACATCCTGTGCCAAGGCTGCTGGAATTTGGGCAAGCGAGAGGGCCAACAGAGAGCTGAGTATCAATTTAGCGTTGCGCATGAACATCTCCAAACCGGGTTGATCAAGAGATTCAACTATGCACTTTGCGCTTCAAGAAGATTACGGTGGAAACCCTGCGTTAAAAATAATTGGGGTCAGATCAACATTAATTTAGCCAATCAAAAGGGGAGGCAGCTAATGGGGGCTTCCTCATGGTGGAGTACCACAAATCGTCAGCCCCCATTAGCCGCCTCCC
>CAIODE010000164.1 GCA_903856875.1 uncultured Burkholderiales bacterium | reverse complement strand
GCGTTTTCTGCCTGAATGGCGGCAAAAATTTCGGGATCGGTTTGTTCAATCAGAATGTTTCTTGAATACATGGCAGGCCTTCAGTCGATGGTTCCTTGGTGAATTGAGGTGGATGTGCCTCAATGTGGCAAGGGCTGCCCAGGCGAACGGCTGAAACCTTGTGCATAAAACGCCAGCACACGGTGCACGCTCCCCAGTGGTTGAAGGCAGGGCGAGGCCCACCAGTTTCCACGTCAAAGTCTGGCTTGCTAAATTAGCAAATGCCAGGCTCCTATCGCCAGTTGCGCACACCCTGAGTGTAGCCGAGGAGGTGGCCAGATGCATCAACTAGGCTTAAATTTGGCGGCCTGGGTTTTTGCAGGATTGGCATCCTTGGGGCTCTTGGGCATGGCTTGATTCAGGCGTTCTTGTTCAGCCATCACCCGAGAAATGTACTCAGTTTCTTGAGAAACAGACTCTTCCCCCGCCTTGTAAAGTCGAAGGCCTTCCTCCAAGCTGCCAGTCAAATTGATGCATTCTTTGAGAATTTTGACCCCAATGCGAAGGTTTGTTTTGGGGTCAAAAATGGCCATCGCCCCGCCGTACGGGGTGAATTGTTCGGAGTGAACTTCGGGGATCACCTGCATCAGGCCTTTTGCGCCTATTGGGCTGTTGGCAAAAGGGTTGTAGTTTGATTCCACCCCGATGACAGCCAAAATGAGGGTGGCGTCAAGTGCCGACCGATCGGCCAGGTCAAAGACCTCCAAAATCAAGGCATTCAAAGGTTCTGGCGCAATTTTGTATTTGCTTCTAACGGCTTGAACTAAAGTCATTTGGAGAGGCGTCAGGTCAGTTGCGGGTGCTGCCAAGCTTCTCAGCAACACTTGTTGCTGCTCATCTTCAGCTTCTGAAATGTGAAGTCGGTTGAACAGCCAGCCCTGCACGCTTTGCACAGTGAGGGTGCGAACCTCAGGCCGAGCCAGAGCCAGCACGCTGAGGATCAAGGCAAGCAGCCCTAACATTGCAAAACTGTGATGAGAAATGTTCACAAAGCCTCGCCCAATGTCACCACCAAAGGTCAAAAGTCCGCGCCAAAAGCGAAGGGCCCATTGCGCGGCGGTTTCGTAAAAGGTGGGTTGAGACACAAGTTGTTTTGGAGTGGTGGAACCGCTAATTATAAAAAAAATCGAAAATAGATGCTTTCAGCATATCGAGGCCTGCCTTCATCGGTGAAAATAGCTTCTTTATCTTTTTGTGTTGTGACTGTGACTTCTTCCTCTCCTAAGACCCCAGACTTGCAAGCCCTAGACAACTTAACCGGAGGTGCCTTTACCGCACAAACATCCGGTGAGCGTGCAGCCAAGTTGCGTGATTGGCTTCTCACAGAACCCTCTCATGAAGTTTTGCAACACGTGTACAAAGAAGTTTCCACGCGTGACAAAGGCGCTGCCAAAGTGCTCCGTGAAAAATTGGATGAGTTAAAGCGCTCACATGGCCAAGATGTCTTGGCGGCCGAATGGGCTGAGCGCGCCAACACCATGCTAACTGCTTTGCGTTTGAACATTGCCGATGCCATGGCATGGCAAAGAGATGCTGCCAAAGCTGGTGCGCCACTGTCGCGTGAACCGCTGGCCAGCCTCAAGCTTCAGTTGAATGAAAAAATCAAAGCGGTTGAAGATTTGCAACATCAAGTCATGGTACAGCGCGAAACAGCAGTTCTTTTGGCGCAGCGCATTGAAGTTCTTTCTACCAAAAGTTTGAAAGAAGCCGGTGCTGCCAATGAACTGTTGCAGTCGGATGTGGCGCACTGGCATCAACAAGCCCATGCCATCACAGAAGATGCTTCCTGGCACAGCGTTGATTTGAAATTCCCTCCCCAACTCGATGCTTCACGACACCAGCTGAGCAGTGTTTGGGAAGCCTTTGAAGCTGCGTTGTTTCAGGCTAAATCGGCTAGAGACGATGCGAAGGAAGCTTTGCCGCCAGTGCCAGTTTGGGCCGAAGAAATTCGCTTGGTACGAGGTGGACAGGCTGGACATGCCAACATTCATGCAGCACAAGACGTCCACAGCAACGATCATTCGGTTGTTTCCAATGTTCCGCATCCTCAAAGTGACGAATCAACGTCTGAGAATGAGAGCAAGCCAGCTAAAACAGCCAAAGTCAGTAACACCAAAATGGATCCTGCGCAAAGATTGGCTTTGCGCGAAGCTGCCAATCAAGCAGTCACAGGGGCCATGACGGTATTGGCGGCCGAGAACAATGAGGCCAACTTGTTGGTGCTCAAGCAAGCACTCAAGGACCACGGGCGCAATATGGACACCAACATGGACTTAAAAGTCCATGAAGCTTTGATTGCTGCGGGTGATGCAGAAGGTTGGCAGCGCCATGTTGCGGACCAATTGCGTTTGGCATTGGTTTTGAAGGCGGAGGGCCTGTTCAAAAAAGTACCGGTTAAAACCCAAGACGTCGCAGCGCTTGCTGCTGAAGCACAAGAAGCTTCAAAAGAGGATGTCGACAAAGCGGCCGAGCCTGAGGTTGCCAATGAGAGTGTTGACAACGAACCAGCAACTCATGTGGCAGAAACGACTGCTGCTGTCCCAACCCCTGCCAAGGAAGAGTTCCACCTTGAGCCCGCCGTGGGCGGTCGAAAAATGCAGGACGCTCTGCGTCAGTTGCGTGAAGAATGGAAAAAAGCCGACCAAGGTGGTTTACCAAACCATGCTTTGTGGAAGCGTTTCGATGCTGCGTGCAACAACGCCTACAAAGTCGTTCAAGTTTGGTTGGACAAAATCAAACACGAAGCCAGTGAGCACCGCGCTCAACGTTTGGCATTGATTGAAGAAGTGAAGGCTTGGGGCGAGGCCAATGCCCAAAACGCTGATTGGCGTGCACACTTGCGGGCTTTGCATCAGTTTGGCGATCGCTGGCGCTCGGCAGGTCATTTGAGTGAGAAAGCCTTTGCAGAACTGCAACCCCTTTGGAAGCAGGCCCTGCACAATGCGGCGGCACCTTTGGAGGACGCTCAGAAAGCTAGCACCGCTCGACGCCAAGCCTTGATTGCTGAAGCTGAACAGCTTGGTGCCGCACCTCTTTTGCGAGTGGACGCAGTCAAAGCATTGCAACACAGCTGGCAAACGGAAGCGCAAAGCGTTCCCATGGATCGCCGCATTGAACAAAAAATGTGGGAGGCTTTTCGCAAACCCATTGATGAGGCTTTCAGTCGCAAGACCAGCTCGCGTGAGCACGTTTCAAATGCCCCTATGTCGGCCCACGACCGAATGGTGCTTGAGGCATCTAATGCATTGAAAGAGGCCAACGCCTCTGGCGATGTTCAAAAAATCAAGGCAGCCATGGCTGCGTTGGATGCGGCACTCAAAGGGCAAGCCAAAGCCAATGCCGAAGTGGTGGCTGCGCCAAAGGCTGTTGAACTTACGGGGCCAGAGACGGCTCAAGCAGTACCAGAGTCAGCTGCAGCTGAAACGGATTCAGGTGAAACAAGCACCGCAGAAAACAATGCAGTTGAAACTGAAACTCCTTCAATAGAAACCGCCGAGCCCGTCAAGCCTGTTGAGGCACCTAAACCTGCGCGCCCCTTGGTGGCCATGCGCGGCGATGACCGACCAGGCCAAAAGAAATCAGTTCCCGCTCCCGCAGGTCGCGGTGGGCCTGGTGATCGCAGAGATGGCAAAGGCGCACCGCGTTCTGATAGGGGTGGTTTTGGCGACAAGAATGGGGGTCGTTTTGACCGTGGTGATCGCCCAGAACGTGAAGATCGTAGTCCTCGCCTTGGTGATGCCGCCTTCAGAGCTCAGCGCGATGCCATGGAGCACGCTGAAATGGCTTTGCGCAAGCTGGCTGCCCAGGCACATGGCGAGTCCTTAACCCACTTGCTTGCAGCATGGGAAAAACGCCAAGCCGACTTGGTGCCCACGGCACAAGATTTGGGTCGCAATGTCAATGCAGCTGCAAGGGCCGCGTGGTCACAAGCAGTCAGCCAGGCACCAGCAGCAACTGCAGGCGAAGCTATTTTGCGTTTGGAAATGGCGGCAGAAGTGCCAACGCCTGCAGAGAATTTGAACGAGAGACGCGCATTGCAACTTCAATTGCTCACTCGCAAAAATCAACCCGGCCCAGAGCAAACTTGGGCCTTGGATGTCACGGCAGTTTTGTCTTCAACGCACGAGCCTAAGGTGGCGCGGCGTTTGCAAAATGCTTTGAAGAATTTGTTGCGCAGCTAAATGAATTGAGGGCTTGAGCAAAGGCTGAAAACCCAATGCTCAAGCTCAGCTTAGTAAGTTGATCCGTTCAACTTGACCCTCGAAATGCCAGCGCAATACCTCGACGCGTGGCTTTGCTGAAGCAGCATCCCAATCACTTAAAACGTAGCGTTGCATTGGCGAATCTTGCCCCAGGCTGTGAAGTGCAGGCCGATGGGTGTGACCATGAACAAGGCAAGTGGCGCCGGCTTGATGAAGCAAATCGATGGACCATTCATCTGCCACATCTGCATAGACTGCACCTGAATCTTTTTTGAGCATTTCGCTTTGATCCCGCAACTGCCTGGCAATGCTCTCCCTCTCGGTCAAGGACTTGGCCAAGAAGTAATCTTGCCAGCCAGCTTGCCTGACCATTTGCCGAAAGGCTTGGTAGTCTGTGTCGCCTAAACAACCTGCGTCACCATGAGACAGTAGCCATTTTTGAGACGCAAAGTGAAGCACAGTAGGGTCTTGCAGATCAAGGATATGGCATGCATTGAGAAACGCAGTGCCGACCAAGAAATCACGGTTGCCCCGCATAAAACACACCTGTCTTTGGGATGCGCAAGTTTTTAAAACAGTGGCGCATCTCTGAAGAAAAGAGTGCTGTTCAGCGGCATCGTCACCGACCCAAACCTCGAACAGGTCGCCCAAAATAAAGACCGCATCAGCGGTCGTATTTTGCATATAGGTTTGCCACACTTCAAATGTGGCAGTTTCTTTTTCTTGCAAATGCAAATCAGAAATGAAATCAACCGTGCGCCAATTTTTCGGTGCTTCAAAGATTTGAAGCGGCAACACGGTTGCAATCATGGAGATGAGCTGGCGCGAAATTTAAAGCGCGACAGCCTTTTCGATGATGACGGGTTCTTTGGGCACGTCGTCATGGAAGCCATTGCGTCCAGTTTTAACGCCGTCAATGTCATCCACAATTTCGGTGCCAGACACGACATGTGCAAACACGGCATAGCCCCAACCTTGCAGTGAGGGTGCTGTG
>CAIODE010000163.1 GCA_903856875.1 uncultured Burkholderiales bacterium | reverse complement strand
TGCTGAAATGCAAAAATTGGTTGACCCCGTCATGGCTGCCTATGCCAAAGAAGTGGGTGCCGATGCCATTTTCGCCAAAATCAACAGCTTGAAATAAAGCTCTAGTAAGCGTGCCGGGCAAGCTTTAGCTTGCCCGCTGTTTTTATTCTCTGGAATGCCAATGCAAAAAATTCTTTCTTTGATCGATAGACTGCTTCATTTTTTGCTCATCATGACCGTGTTGATTCTGATCATTCCGGTCAGTCTTCAAATTTTTTCTCGTTTTACCGAATTGATTCCACGGTACATGTGGACCGAAGAGATGAGTCGGTTCTTTTTTGTTTGGCTCATCATGCTCGGCGCCACTCTTGGCGTGCGCGAGCGTCTTCACTTTGATGTCGATTTCTTGCCTGAACTTTCACCCCGCGCAACCCATGTGCTCCTGCGTCTAAGCCAAACGGCCATGTTGGTTTTTTCTGTCGTCATTCTCTACTGGGGCATTGAATTCACAAAGTTTGGCTGGAATCAAACTTCCGAGTTGGCAGAGATGCCTATGTGGTGGATCTTCATTGCATGGCCCATTGCTGGTTTTTTGTGGATTGTTTTTATTTTGGATCACATTTTGAATTCCAGTGACATCAGCGAAAGCTCAAACCAGGGGTCTGTGATATGAGCTCTTCACTTCTTTCGCCGTCAATGGCGGCACTTGTTCTTTTTGGCAGCTTCTTTGTGCTGCTGGCAATCCGTGTCCCCGTCGCCTTTGCGCTAGGACTCGCCGCTTTGCCTGTGCTCATTTTGGAACCCCGCTTGTCTCCCATGGTCTTGTTCAATGAAATGTTCAAGTCTTACAACTCCTTCATTTTGTTGGCGGTGCCCTTCTTTCTGCTCACCGCCAATTTGATGAACAGTGGCGGGATCACAGAACGATTAATGCGCTTATCGCGCGCTTTGGTGGGCCACTTTCCTGGTGGCCTTGCACAGATCAATGTGATCTTGTCGGTTTTCTTTGCAGGCATCTCTGGCTCATCTACTGCAGATGCGGCCAGCCAGGGCAAGCTCTTCATTGAAGCGCAGGTGAAGGAAGGCTACGACTTGTCTTTCTCGATTGCCATCACCGCAGTTTCTGCTGTGCTTGCCGTGATCATTCCGCCATCGATCTTGATGGTGGTCTGGGGTGGAGTTATTTCTACGTCCATCGGCGCAATGTACTTGGCTGGCATCGTGCCTGGCTTGTTGATTGGGCTGGCCCAAATGGCCACGGTTCATGCCTATGCCAAAAAGCGCAACTACCCAGTCTACCCTCGATCAAATTTCACTGAAATGTACAAGGCTGCCATCGTGTCCATTCCCGCCATGCTGACACCCGTCATCATTGTGGGCGGTATATTGGTTGGCCTTTTTACAGCAACGGAATCTGCAGCGGTCGCGGTTTTGTATGCGGCCGTTTTGTCGATGCTTTTCTACCGCGAAATGAACTGGAAAAGTTTCATTACAGCCATTGTGGATACAGGCAAACTCAGCTCGGTCGCATTATTTTGTGTTGGCACTGCATCAGTCTTTGGCTGGTTGCTGGCCTACTATCAGATACCTAAAGCATTGCTGGCCAATGTGACAGACTGGGGGCTTGGCGTGATAGGTGTCGGCTTATTGATTGCTGGCGCGTTTTTAGTTGTAGGCTGCTTCCTAGATGCCATACCAGCCATCATTATTGTCGGAACCACCTTGCAACCATTGGCCGAATCAGTGGGCATGCACCCAGTGCACTTTGCCATTGTTGGCATTGTGTCTTTGGCCTTCGGCCTTATCACGCCGCCCTATGGCATGTGCCTGATGATATGTTGTGCTGTCGCTAAAGTACCTCTCAGCTTTGCCATCAAAGACACCATGATCATGCTAATTCCCATGCTGGTGGTACTGCTTGCCATCATTGTGTTTCCAGACATCGTGCTGTTTTTACCAAGATTTTTCTCACCAGAATTGATCAAGTAATTCTGAAGAATTGCATGGAGAACGATCTCAAAGTCATCTTGTTGAAAAAAAGCAATGTGCATACAAACAAAGTGCAATCTGCTAACCGGCTAATTGGCAACCCTCGGTTCTGCACTCCTCGGTGTGTGCCAATAGCGCCGACGAACTTCTCGTTCGCACTCTAATTGCTGAGGCTTCGTACTTTGCCAATGGGCAGCACCACAATCTGAAGATAGCGACAAGGGAACTCCCAGAGATTCGTAGCGCTGAACTACACGCGGCGCCGGATGGCCATATCGATTTCGGTAACCTGCTTGAACCACCGCCCAGTGAGGCCGCAGGGCTTCAATGAAGCCATTCGTTGAGGAGGTTTGACTCCCATGGTGCGGCACCAACAAAATGCCGACTGGCTGCAAGGCCAAACGTTGAAGCAAAGCCAACTCTTGAGGCGCCTCGATGTCCCCGACCAATAAGGCACTTTCCAAGTTTTGCTCATTCACCCTTTTTGAAAGGGCAATTTGAATGGCATCAACTCTCAAAACACAGCTCAATCCATTGGCGCCAGCCGACTTGCTGTAATCGGAAAGAAGTGGGTGCAGCATTTCAAATTGAACGCCATCCCACTCCCATTTCTGCCCAGCGATGCAAGCCTGCACAGGGCGAATGTTCGCCAAGGGGTGGCCCACTTCAACAGAACTCCACAAATCAGCATTGGGGTGTGCACGCAATACTGCGGGCGCTCCACCTGTGTGATCTGCATCGCGGTGGCTAAGCATCACCCTGTCCAACTTCACGCCCAAGCGATTTAGCAAAGGCACCAACACCCTTTGCCCTGCATCTGAGGTCTCTGTGTACACGGGCCCCGCGTCATAAAGCAAAGCATGGTTGGCCGTTCTGAGCAATACCGCATTGCCTTGTCCCACATCGGCAAACCACAGATCAAAATGACCAAGCTGTGGTCTTGGAACTTGCCACAAGAAGATGGGCAAGATGAACAACACTCCCCAACTGCGCAAGGACCAAGGCCATCTTTGCAACAGCAACATGCCACCCAAAATGGCCACAACCGCCAAGACAAGAGGCGGCGTTGGCAACAGCCAAACACCGCCTTGTAAACTGGCAAAGAGCGTCAGCATTGCCATCAGTGGCTGTAGTGCCCAAGAAGCCACAAGCCAAAGCGGTGAGGCCAACACACCCAAAATGGCAAGAGGTGTGACCACCCAAGTGACCCAAGGAATGGCCACCAAATTGGCCAACAGGCTAACCCATGAAACCTGCCCAAAAAACAAAACAGCAAGCGGGGTTAAAGCCACTGTGACCACCCATTGCTCTCGCAACAAGCCCTTCACTGACTTAAATACTTTGGCCATCAAATTGAGTCCGAACGAATCAAACGAATTTTTTCGCATTGCTTCAGAGTCCGCATCCTCCAACACGGTGAACTCAGCATGTTGAGATGGATCGTTGACCATCAAGACACCCACCGCAACAAAGCTCAACCAAAAACCGGCTTGAAGCAAAGCCCAAGGATCAAATGCCACCACCACCCACAAAGCCAAACCAAGGCTCCAAAAAGGTGGCCAACGCGCACCCCTGAGTCTTAGCAAACTCAGCACCCAAAGCATGATGACGGTCCTTTGGGAAGGCAATCCCCAGCCACTGAACAGTGCATACAGTGTGGCCAATACGGCGCCTGCCAAGACAGCGGCATGCGGCGCTGGCCACCGCAAACAAAGACGGCTTCCACGCGCAGCAGAGAAACGCCAAAGTCCTCGCACAGCGCCGGCCATCACCCATGCAAACAAAGTGATGTGCAAACCAGAAATGCTCATCAAATGCGCAACACCCGTGGCCCTGAAAAGTTCCCAATCGGATGTTTGAATGGCCGCCTGATCACCCATCACCAATGCCGCAATCACACCGGCCATAGACCGACTTTGCGCATCTCCTGACAACAGTTTTTTTTCAATTTCAGATCGCACGTATTGCCTAGCTTGTGCGATTGGATAAAGCCATGAAGCCTTGATTTTTTGTGGCACTTCGGAGCGCTTACCTGTCAGCACAGATCCAGTGGCCATGACCCCTTGCTCCCAAAGCCACAAAGCCTCATCAAAGCCACCCGGATTGAGCGTGCCGTGGGGCGTTTTGAGGCGCACATTGAACTGCCATGTATCGCCCGCTTTGAGATCAGCCCAATGACTGCCTATCAACCAATCAGCTGGCTGGCTGTCGTACCAGGCAAGATCAATCCACTTAGGCACCTCGACGTTTTGAAATTGATAGATGTCAAAAGCGGATTGGACTTGAAATCTGAATCTCACACTGCTTGCGCTCTGCTGTGGCAAGGACGCAATCACCCCAAAAAGCTTGAGCTCTTTTCCTTCGATCATTGGATTCAGTCTTTGTTGAGCCTGCCAAATACAACGGGCATTGACAAGCGACAAAGCCAGCCCAAACGCAAGCAAAGCACTCAAAAGACATTTTGAAAAATGTGAACTCTTGGCGCGAAAAAACCATGCAAAGAAGCCAATTGACAACGCCAAACAACCCAACATCAATGCGCGAGAAAGCGGCCAGAGGCTGGCTTGTTGCAACTGAAGCGCCGTGCCCAAAAGCCA
This sequence comes from uncultured Burkholderiales bacterium, assembly GCA_903856875.1. Classification (GTDB taxonomy): domain Bacteria; phylum Pseudomonadota; class Gammaproteobacteria; order Burkholderiales; family Burkholderiaceae_C; genus Limnohabitans_A. Next base: position 809 of record CAIODE010000163.1, on the reverse strand, counting down.
CCCGCTAAAACACCAAGGTAATGTCTTCAGCATGTGGCGCCCTTCTTTGCGCCCACCAAGGCACAACTTTTGTCAGTTTAGGAGGCCGAAGCTGCTATTTCGATGAAGCCAATGTTGCGCTTGCTTGCATTGACGTCTATCCGCGCCACACTGAAACACGTTGTGCAATGACAAAATCTTGGTACGATTTAGATCCCACCAACAAGCGTTAAGCTTGGTGCAGTCCCGGTGAGTCCGTTTCATCTCTATAAACTCGTCAACCCTTAACCCATTGGTTCAACATGTCCATCTACAAACGCTTAGAAGAACTGCAAATCACTTTGCCACCCGTTGCAACACCTGCAGCGGCCTACGTCCCCTTTGCACAAACAGGAAATTTGGTTTTTTTGAGTGGCCATATATCCAAGAAGAATGGAAAAGTTTGGACAGGCCAACTTGGTAAAAACATCCAAACCGAAGAAGGCAAAGCAGCAGCACGCGCAGTGGCCATTGACTTGCTGGGCACCCTTCACGCTGCGGTTGGCGATCTGAACAAGGTCAAGCGCATTGTGAAGGTCATGAGTCTGATCAATTCCAGTTCAGAGTTCACAGAGCAGCATCTGGTGACCAATGGTTGCAGCGAGTTGTTGGGGCAGGTGTTTGGCGATGCGGGCTTACATGCTCGAAGCGCCTTTGGTGTCGCGCAATTGCCCATGGGAGCCTGTGTAGAGATTGAATTGATCGCAGAAATAGCCTAATTCAACAAAATTGCCACACTGCCTGTGTTTGCAAGTTCATGGAAAGACAAAGCAATTATTGATAGTTTTGAG
>CAIODE010000162.1 GCA_903856875.1 uncultured Burkholderiales bacterium | reverse complement strand
GGTGTGGCTGGCACCCAAGTGCTTGGCCATGGCCAAACGTTTTTTGTCTGAAGGCGTGTTCAAGCCCGTCACAATGATTTTGTCGACGCCCGCTTCACGCGCTGCCACCACACACGACAAGCCTTGTTGGCCAGGGCCTTGAATCAAAACAGTTTGACCCGGGCCTGCACCGCCATGAAGGTAAGTCCACTCAATGCCATTGGACATGGGCAATGCCAGTGCCGCATATTTGGCCTCTAATCCTGCAGGCACTTTGTGAAACACGGTGTTCATGTGCAGTTCTTGGTATTGGCTAAAGCCACCCCACAAGCCAGAGCCGCGGTTCAAGCCGGTTGCGCCATAACGCGGTCCGCCCAAACGCCAATCGGTGGCGTTGCACAAACGAAAATCGCCGCTTCTGCAAAAGTCGCAGTGACCGCAAGGCAAGTACTCTTCCAAGGCCACCAAGTCGCCCTCTTTCACGCCCCACTTGGGGCCTGCAATGGCGCCCACTTCTTGCACATAGCCCACGGTCTCATGACCCAAAATGGCAGGGCCTTGAATTTTGGGCAAGTCTTGGAAAAACATCCAATCGCTGCCGCACACACCGGTTATTTCAACCTTCAACAAGCCCGCATCTGGTTTGGGATCAGGCGTTTGAAATTGTTGAATTTCGATGGTGCCATTGGGCATGGCCACAGCTGCTTTGAATGTTTGTCCCATGAATGACCTTTTTATTTTGGAGTAGCGATTAAGCCGTTCAAAAAGCAGTGCCTATCAAACACTAGAGTGCGGCTTGCCTGGCGCAGACTTGAAGTGCTCTTTGGCGCCTTCTTTGTAGTGCACATCGCGCTTGATCAGCATGGCCACTGAGCGAACTTTTTGATGCTCAGGGTCTAAACCTGGCAACGCAAAATCAGGGTTCTCAGCCAAGGCGCGTGCCGTTTTGATCAAACGCTGACGCGCCATGATGATGCCGTTGTCGGTTGACACCAAATTCTCTTTGGTGCGGTCTTGAATGCTGCCCATGCTTTCTTGCAGCGATGCGTCTTGCATGCCAATGCCTTCAATGCCGCTGTACAAAGAGCCTTCGCGCTGCGCCTTGCGGTCCATGAGGTAGTCGTTGTCCATGCGTTGCAAGGGCACGTAGTCTTTGTCGACCAGCACGTGAATGCTGGCACCACCCTTCATGGCGTCCACTTCAGCCGTGGTCAGTGCGCGCGTTGGATGGTAGTCAAAGCTCCATGTCCAGCAGCTGTGGTCGTTGATGGGAACCCAGAAGTGGCCGTGTACGGGGTGATCTCCGCGCGGGGGCACCATGGTAAAGCTGGGCATGACCCAGGGGGTAATGCGCCAGTAGTACTGATCGTCTTCAGCATTGCGACGTGCGCCTACCAACAAACCACCATCGGCCTCGACCACTTCAAACACGGGGCTTAAGTCGTTCAGGTTGTACTGATTGCCTTTAGCGCCTTTGAACAAAGGGTCGCGGCTGAGTGAAGCACTGTGCAAGAAAGACACGTGGCTGGAATCAATGCCGCCTTCCAAAGCCTGTAGCCAGTTGCTGGCTTGAACACGCTTAGACATGTAAGAATGTTCGATGGGCAATGTGGCAAATTCCCACTCGGGCAATGGCGGCTTCTTGTCTGCGGGGCCCATGTAAACCCAAATCACACCGCCGCGTTCAACCATCGGATACGACTTCAACTTGATGCGTTCGCAATAACCAGATGTTGGCTCTGAAGGCACCTCTGTGCAGTTGCCATTCACATCGTATTTCCAGCCGTGATAGGGGCAACGAATGCCGTTGTGTTCATTGCGGCCAAACCACAAAGACACACCACGGTGCGCGCAAAATTCATCGATCAAACCCAATTTGCCTTCGGTGTCGCGAAAGGCCAGCATTTTTTCAGACAACAACTCCAAGCGCACGGGCTCGCAATCAGGGCCAGGCAATTGCTCGGACAACAAAGCAGGCAACCAATAACGGCGGAACATATTGCCCATGGGGGTGCCTGGTCCTGTTTGGGTTATCAGGTCATTGAGTTCTTTTTTCAACATGTCAGTTTCTCCTCATGTGCCATTGCACGGGGTCTTAAAATGGCGCTGATTTCGGTGTGAAATTTTCGCTAATTTGGCCGTTCCGCATATCAGAACAATGTTCTTTTATCAGAAACGAGGTTATCATCTTGGGCTTGTGATTGTCAACAGGAGATTCTTTATGTCGGGTGCGTGCCGTTTTCTCTCTTTGTGCAAAGCTGCAGAAGTTGCTGAGGGCAAAGCCATCAAGGTTGAAAAAGAGGGGCTGAGCTTGGCCGTCTTCAATATTGACGGTGAATATTACGTCACGGATGACGCTTGCACGCATGGCCCTGGCTCTTTGTCAGAAGGCCCTATCGAGGGTGATGTGGTCGAATGCGATTTTCACAATGGCGCCTTCAACATCAAAACAGGCGCCGTGGTGGCAGCCCCCTGCATGATCCCGCTCAAAACCTACAAAGCACGTTTACAAGGTGACGAAATCGAAATCGAAGCTTGAGCTTTGAATCGGATTAGCGCTCCTTTTCCTCACATCAACGTGAAAAAAAAGGCCCTTTTGAGGGCCTTTTTTACGGTCATTTGCTAGCCGCGCCTTGCATCAATTTTCTGGCTTCACTGTCTTGATCATGGGGGCCCATTGCTTCAGTTCTTCACCCACATACAGGGTAAATCGCGCTGAATCCCAATCGAATGTTTCCATCGAACTCTTAGCCAACATTTCTTTGGCTGCTTGGCTCTGCATGATCTTGCGAACCTCCTTGTTCAACTTATCAACCACGGGGGCCGGCATACCGGGGGGTCCGGACAAAGAGAACCATGTCAGCGCAACGAGCTTGGGATAGCCTTGTTCCGCGAAGGTGGGCACATTGGGAAACTCGGGCATGCGCTTGGAAGACGTGATGGCCAGAGCACGCAGCTTGCCTGCTTGGATTTGAGCGCTGGCGGTGGAGAGTGTGGTGAACAAAGCAGGAATGTGCCCTGCAATGGTGTCAGCCACGGCTGGGCTCCCACCTTTGTAAGCAACGTGTTGCATGGGCGTATGCGACATGACCTCAAATGCTTCGCCAATCAAGTAACCATGCGTGCCCTTGCCTGGCGAACCCCAGCTCACAGGGTTTGCTTTGGAATAGGCAATGAAGCTCTTTAAATCGGTCACGGGCAACTGCGCATTCACAGCCAATACGATGGGCGGGCCACCAAGCATGGCAATGTGGGTGAAGTCTTTAAGAGGGTCGTAGGTCTTTGGGTTTTCTGAAGGGCCAATCACGTGTGAGGCCACGCCAGAAATGACCAAGTTGTAGCCATCAGGGGGCGACTTGGAAACCTGTTGCGAGCCAATCATGCCGCCAGCGCCGCCTTTGTTTTCAATCACAAAGGGCTGTTTGAGTGATTCTGTCAAGCCCATCGATATCAGGCGTCCGAGGCTGTCAGAGCTGCCACCAGCTGCGTAGGGAACCACAACTTTGACTGCACGTTGCGGCCAAGCGGGGTCTTGCGCAAGAGCGGTGCCGTGGCCAAGCGTGGCCAACATGTAAAAGCTCGCAACCAACACCCCTGAGATGGGGGTCAAGACACCTTGGCAAATGATTCTGCGAATCAGAGAAATACGTTTCAAGTTCAAATCCTTCAAGCTAAACCACATGAGATTAGCTGTGAACTGTCCGTGAAACGTCTCACTCTGTCAAGCATAGAGAACCGACGTTCCCCATAAGGGAACGAGCAATTCTCACAGGCTTTGGTTGGTTCAAGCGGCCGATTGTTTCAAGGCTTCACCCATCCGCTTGACAACATTTTTTCAGAGACCGGTTTGGTCAGAAAAATGGTGGTCAAAATTCTCGTTAAATGAAACGCTGTGACGATGGGTGCGCCTAGCCCAAAGGCTTTCGACAAGATACCCATCTCCGTCATACCGCCAGGGGCCATCGACAAGAAAGCCGTCATGACGGCCACGCCAGCACCTTGCGAAATAAACCAAGCGGCCAACATGCAAACACTCAGAATGCCCAAGGTGACCACTGCCACGCAAGCCAAGGTTCGAGGTGCGTGAGTGAAAAAAGCACGGTTGATGTGTTGGCCCAAGCCCCAACCAATGACAACCTGCGCTGCAATCAAGCCCAAATCGGGCAAGCGTCCTGTGACTTCATGGTTGGCGCAAATGGCGGCAATGAGCAGTGCACCCAAGACCCAAGGATTGGGCGTGTGTATTTTTTGAAAGCCCCAGCCGACCAAAGTTGCTGTGGCCAACAAGCCAATGGTCAGAGGCCAACTCAGCACGCCGATGCCGGGCGTGGGCATGATGGGTGTGGCGCCACTGGCCCATGCAATGTAAGACGCTGTGGAGGTGACCATCATGATGCGCACCGCATGCGCCGATGCCACCACCGCGCCATCGGCACCTGCACGTTGGGCCTGCACTGACATCTCGGCAGAGGCTCCTAAAGCAACAGAATAAATGGCGGTTGCGCCATCCACCTTGGCCAACTTTTGCAATGCACGCGCTGAAATGACGGACATGAAAATACCGACAAATGCACCAAACACCATCCAGGGCGCCAAGCCGCCAATCAAAGCCAACACAGCAGGTGTGAAATACAAACCGATGGATGCGCCAATGTAAATTTGCGCAGACTTGCGAGCCAAGACAGGTTGTTTGTGAACCCTGTCGGCCATGCTGACGCAAGCCACCGCCACCATGGGGCCGAGTACCCACGGCAATGGCACGTGCAAATGAAAAGCACTCCAACCACCCAAGGTGGCAAAGGCAATGGTCAGTGCAAGCCGGGCCAAGCGGTCGAGATCTAAAGCCATTAAGCGCCCAAGTAAGTTCCGCCGTTTACATGCATCACTTGGCCTGTGACGAAGCGCGCTTTGGCACTGGCCAAAAATGTCACCATGTCTGCCACTTCTTCAGCAGTACCGCGTCGTTCAAGCAAAGGATGATGCTTGGCATGGTGGTTGGGTTGCGCCGAAACCGAACCACTGTTGCGTTGGGTTGAAATCATGCCGGGTGATACGCAATTGACCGTAATGCCAGGGGCTAAATCATGCGCCAATGCACGCGTTAAACCCACCAAGCCCGATTTAGCAGTGACCACATGGGGGCGGTTCATAGCGCCAGTGTGCGCGGTCAATCCTCCGATGTTGATGACTGCGCCCATGGGCGATTGGCGCATCAGAGGCAAGGCGGCTTGGCTGCAATAAAACGCACCATCGAGCACCACCGCCAAAGTGTTGCGCCAGTCTTCCACACTCACCTGGTCAACAGGCGACTCACGGCGAATTGCGGCATTGTTGACCAACACATCCAAGCGTCCCCAGTGCGATTGCACTTTGTCCATCATGCTTTGCACACTGCTGCGATCTGTGACATCGGCCACACACAAAAGTGCTGGCGTGCCCATGGCCTCTAACTCATCCACGACCGTCTGGCCTTCAAGCACAGAAGCTCGTACATTGATGACCACTGCAAAACCTTGCTGCGCCAGGGCATGCGCAATGGCTCTGCCAATGTTGCGACCAGCGCCAGTGACCAAAGCCACTTTCTGATCAGGCTTTAAAACTGTCATCTTTTACTTTCGTTTTGAACGGCGTGAATTTATGACTTCACAGCGAGGGTGCTAAGGGACACCACACTGGTTTGAAACAAGCCATTGACTTGCGCCAAAATAGATTCAGTTTGTGCGTCGTTCATGCCACCAAATTTACAATTGGCTTTGAACTTTTGCAACAGGTCTGCATCCGACATCGGATGGTCAACGCCGCCCTTGAAAAATCCTTGGCGTTGTTCATGCACTTGCCCATTTTTCAAGAACACACGCACATGGCCGGTAAATTGTTTGGGGTAAGGATTGTTGGGATCGACGGTGTAGCTCACCTTGGCCGCAAGCGAACGAATGTCGGCGCCTTGCACCACCGTTTCTGTGTAGGCCTCTAAGCCCGCATCGTCTAGCATCATGCCCGCGGCAATGGCATATGGAATGCTGAACTTGGCGGCGTAGGCATTGGGTGGCGAGTGCTTCAAAGAAAGCGGCTCCCACAAGCGGTGAACAATGCCCTCTGCGGTGTCACATTCAATGCGCTCAATGTCTGTCAGTGCAGCCCCTTGCTCTGCAAGTTCTTTTCGAATCAAGCGCGCGCAATCAATGAAGGGGTGCGCCATGGTGCCACAGGCATAGGGCTTGAACGCAATCGTGGTCCAAATCCACGACTGGCCAAAGTCTTTCATCATGGCGTCAAAGTTGCCATCACTTGTATTGGCAAATCCATGGAACAAGCCATGGTGGCCTTCGAACACAGTGGCAGGGCCTTTGAAGCCAGCTTGTGCCATGCGCACCGCACGATAGGCCGACTGCGCAGCCCACCCCGGGTGCATGCGTTTGGTCCATGAACCATCCGCCAAATATTCAATGATGCCGCCAGCCATGCTGCCAGCAATGCCAAAGGCATTCACCAGTTGTTCTTCCGTCAACTTGAGTGCGGCGCCTAAACCTGCCACGCCACCCATCACGCCGAAAATAGCGGTTGGGTGAAAGCCCGCTTTGTGAACGCGCGTGGGGGCTACAGCGCACAGACGGCACATCACTTCAACGCCAATGGCCACCCCTCGCAACAAAGATTCGCCGGACAAAGCATGGCGTTCGGCAGCAGCCAACAAGGCTGGCACGATG
>CAIODE010000161.1 GCA_903856875.1 uncultured Burkholderiales bacterium | reverse complement strand
TGCTCACATCTTTGATTGAATGGCTTATTGACACCTTTGCATGGCTGCAAATGATGTTGTTTGAAAGCGTGGTTCAGCCCCTGGCATTTGCATGCGGTGCAGGCAACTTACTGGATGTGGCATTTGAGGGCACAGGTTGGCTCTTGATTGGGTCGCTGCAAATTGTGATGTTAATTGTTCTCATCGCGCCTTTGGAAAAATGGCGTCCCGTAGAGCCTGTCACTGATGCAAAAGGGGTCAAAGTCGATGTGATTTACACCTTTATTCATCGTTTGGGCTTGTTCAAGCTGGTGATGTTTTTGACTTTTGAAAATGTTGTCGAAGAAGCGTTTGGCATGTTGCGTGTGCACAGTTTTCCAACTTTCAATATCGATGCCATTTGGCCTAGCGTCTCAGACATTGCTTGGGTCAGTTTCTTTCTCTACCTTGTTGTCTTTGATTTTGTTCACTATCTGATTCACAGAGGCCAGCATCAGTTCAAACGATGGTGGGCCCTGCATTCTTTGCATCATTCGCAAAGGCAAATGACCATGTGGTCAGATAACCGCAATCATTTGCTAGACGACGTGATCACCACGCTTTTATTGTCTGTGGTGGCCAAACTGATTGGGGTGGGTCCCGGACAATTTGTTGCCTTGGTGGTGTTAAGCCAATTGAGTGAGAGCTTTCAACATGCCAACATCAGATGCAATTTTGGCTGGCTTGGTGATCGCTTGTTGGTCAGTCCTCGGTTCCATCGCTTGCACCACGCCATTGGCATTGGTCACGAGTCAGCAGGCCGAAAAACCTTAGGCGGACACAACTTTGGTGTTTTGTTTCCATGGTGGGACATGGTTTTCAAAACCGCTGACTTTTCAAACAGATACGACTCAACAGGCGTTCGTGATCAAGTGGAGGAGGGGCGTGATTATGGACAGAGTTTTTGGGTGCAACAAAAATTCGGCTTCATGCGCTTTCTAAGTCGGGATGCTCGTTCATGAAACTCTTCATGGGTTCTTTTTGGCGGGCGCTTGCTTATTGCCTGCACCCCAAGGTCATCATGCTCTCCTTGTTGCCGCTCATCTTGATGGCGGTCATCGTGACAGGCTTGGGCGCCTTGTACTGGGACCAAGCTGTCAACACCGTGCGCAATGGGATGGAAGACAGCCCTGTGATGGGGTGGGCATGGACTTGGTTAGGGCGTGTTGGTTTGATGAATTTGAAGACGGTTCTTGCGCCATTGGTCATCATTCTGGCTGTGACGCCGGTTGTCATGATCATGTCCCTGTTGGCCGTCTCATTCATGATGACGCCAGCACTCGTGAGTTTGGTTGGTGCAAGGCGCTTCCCCAATTTAGAGCGCAAGCGTGGCGGCTCCTTATGGCAAAGCATCTTGTGGACTTTCATGTCTGTCGTTTTGGCCATGGGCGCATTGATTCTCACCTTGCCCCTTTGGTGGATGCCGCCTTTGGCCATACTTTTGCCAGCATTGATTTGGGGATGGCTGACCTACAGGGTCATGACCTACGATGTCTTGGCTGAACATGCATCAAGGCAAGAGCGCGTAGAGCTCGTGAAACGCTATCGATTTCAATTGCTGGGAATGGGTGTCCTAACCGGTGCAATGGGTGCAGCGCCAAGTTTGGTATGGGCTTCTGGTGCTTTGTTTGCTGCTGCATTTGTCATTCTTATTCCCATTGCAGTTTGGATTTACACCCTTGTCTTTATCTTTTCAGCGCTCTGGTTTGTTCACTTTTTGTTGCTGGCATTAAGCAGCCTCAGAGAAGAACCTATGACCATTCTGACCGAAGCTACGCTATGAACTCACACTCGCAACTCACCCCGCCTTCCATCGGCATCATCATCATCGGTGATGAAATTTTGTCAGGTAAAAGATCAGACAAACACTTGCCAAAATTCATTGAACTTCTCAACGAGCGAGGTTTGCAGCTGGCTTGGGCCGAGTATGTGGGCGACTCCCCGGAGCGCATCACGCAGGTCTTAGCCCGTGCTTTCGCATCGGGTGATGTGGTCTTTTCTTGCGGCGGCATTGGTGCAACGCCAGACGATCACACCCGGCAATGCGCTGCACAAGCTTTGGGTTTGCCCTTGGTGTTGCAAGAACAAGCCAAGGCCTTGATCTTGGAACGCATGCGAGATGTTGCCCTGGAGCAAGGTGTTGCGTTTGAACCAGACCGCAATGACAACGTTCACCGTCTGAACATGGGTACGTTCCCCCAAGGTGCTCAGATCATTCACAACCCGTACAACAAAATTCCTGGTTTCACTTGTCAGGGTGTCCAGCAAGGCATGGTTCACTTTGTGCCTGGCTTCCCCGTCATGGCTTGGCCGATGATGCAAGACAAACTCGATGCGTATTGCCAAACTTGGGGCGCTGCGCCCAAGCGCATCGAAAAGTCTGTGATTGTTTTTGGCGGCATGGAGGCAACCCTTACCCCGTTGATGGAGCGCATTGAATTGCAACATGCGGGTATCAAGGTTTTTAGCCTGCCTAGCGTGGACCATCCCAAGTGGGGCAAGCACATTGAACTTGGCGTTAAGGGCGCTGAAGATCAGATCGAGACCGCTTTTCAGGCCTTGAAAGACGGCTTAAAGCCATTTTCAGTTGAGCTCGGCCCCGAAATGGTGCGTTAACTTATATTGCACTACAATGGTGCGTTATTTGTGTATTGTGGTGCGTCAATTTGATGCGAAAAATTCCCATCAAGTCGTCAAGCGAATCCCTGCCAACAGGGCACAATAGCGGACTTGGGAAATTGCCGTTAACTGCCTTTGTTGGCACAGAAACTGCATTCCAGAAAAACGAATTATCAACCCCATCCTTAGGAGAATTTGATGGCAAAGACCGTCGCAGACGTGATGAAGATGGTGAAGGACAACGAAGTCAAATTTGTTGACTTCCGCTTCACAGATACCCGTGGCAAAGAACAGCACGTTTCAGTGCCAATTTCCCACTTTGACGAAAGCAAGTTCACTGATGGCCATGCGTTCGACGGTTCTTCC
>CAIODE010000160.1 GCA_903856875.1 uncultured Burkholderiales bacterium | reverse complement strand
TCATTGTTCACGGCTACTCCAGGGGGTATCTAATTCTGACTCAATACATTTTAGCTTCTATGGAAGCTTCGGAATTTGACTTTTGCTTGCCCGCCCAAAGCCTTTTCAAAAATTCACTCAAATCGTCCATGTAGCAATAAACCACTGGGACCACCACAAGCGTGAGTAAAGACGATGTCATGACACCCCCAATCACGGCCTGGCCCATAGGGGCCCGTTGTTCTGAGCCCTCTGTGAGGGCAAATGCCAGCGGAATCATGCCAAAAATCATGGCCAAGGTGGTCATCAAAATGGGACGGAGTCTGACTTTGGCAGCCATCAAAAGGGCCTCGTGTCTCGTTAATCCCGCGATAGGCTGCCCTGTGTCCGATATGCTGCCTTCACGGGCTCTGATTGCAAAGTCGACCAACAAAATGGCGTTTTTGGTGACCAAACCCATCAGCATGACCACGCCAATGGCAGAGAACATAGAAAGCGAAGATCTGAAAGCCATGAGCGCGAGGACGACGCCAATCAAAGTGAGTGGCAAGGCTGTCATCAGTGCAAGAGGTTGCAAGAAGCTCTTGAATTGACTGGCCAAAATCATGTAAATGAAGATCACAGCCATGATCAATGCGGTGATGGCATATTGAAATGACTCGTTCATGCTCTTGGTGGAGCCACCAAATTGATACCGGTAACCTGGAGGCCAAGAGACGGTTTCCAAAATTTTCCGAATGTCATTTGAGATTTCACCCGCTGATCTTCTTGATGCATTGGCATTGATAGAGACTTCTCGCATCAAATCTCGGCGGTTGATTTGATTAGAACCTGTGGTTTCTTGCACTTGCGCAATTTGTCCTAAGCGAACTGTGCGTGAAGTGCCGTCGAGCGCTGGCAAGCTAAAGGGAAGACGCTCTAAATCTTGTGGACTGTTTCGGTATTCAGGAGACAGGCGCACATTGACATCGTAGGTCTGGTCGTCTGGCGCGCGCCAATTGCCCACAGTTTGTCCGGCCACCAAGGTTCGAAGTGCGCCCGAGATGGGTGCTGTGCTTAAGCCTAGATCGGAGGCAGATTCGCGCAAAATTTTGATCGCAATGGACGGCTTGTTGGGTTTGACACTGGAATCTAAATCGACCAGCCCGGGGATGTTGCGAATTTTTTCCATGATCTGCAAGGCCAGTCGCTCAAGTTCACGCTGATCGGCACCTTGAAGTGAAAATTCGATTTGTTTGTTGCCGCCCACAGAATCTAAAGTGCCGACGTGGGTGACAGTGATACCTGCTACTTTGGTAAGTCGCTCCCGCAGCAAAGATGCGATGTCTTCCACGCTTCTTTGGCGTGATTTTCGATCCACCAAACGAATGTAAATGCTGGCGTTGTTTTTGCCTTGGGCACTGGGCGTGTTCATGCCCGTGAGGGTGTATTGAACTTCTGGAAATTCACGCACAATTTTTTCAACTTGTTTGGCTTTGAGTGCGGTACTTTCAAGCGAAGTGCCCACTGGCGTTTGAAATGAAAGGGTAGTTTCTGAGTAGTCACCTTTGGGCACAAATTCAGTGCCTAAGAGGGGCACCATTAAAACACTTGCAATGAAAATGACCAATGCAGCAAAAAGGGTGGTGCGCTTGTGGTCTAGGGCCCAAGCCAACATGCCTTGGTACTTGTCAGCCATGTGATCGGTTTGAATTTCAAACCAATGCGTCACACGTCCCACCGTTTTATCGTAAAAATTGGCAGGCTTTGGGCTTCCACCGTGATGGAGGATGCTGGGGTCGTGCCAAACACTCGACAGCATGGGGTCGAGTGTGAAACTGACAAACATTGAGATGAGCACGGCTGCCACAATGGTGATGCCAAACTCGTGAAAGAACTTGCCAATGATGCCTTCCATAAAACCAATGGGCAGGAAGACAGCCACAATTGACAGCGTGGTTGCCAAAACAGCAAGACCAATTTCTTGCGTACCTATCATGGCTGCATCGTAGGCATTTTTCCCCATCTGCACATGTCTCACAATGTTCTCTCGAACCACAATGGCGTCATCGATGAGCAAACCTACACACAAAGACAAAGCCATCAAAGTGATCATGTTGACGGTGAAGCCGAACATGCTCATGAACCAAAAAGTACCAATCAGCGAAATGGGCAGCGTCAAGCCAGTGATGACTGTTGAGCGCCATGAGTTCAAAAACAAAAATACAATGAGAATGGTGAGAAGTGCGCCCTCAATCAGGGTTCTGCGAACGTTGTCCACCGCGACACGAATTTGACGAGAGCCATCAGAGACAGGTTCAAGGCGAATGCCAGTGGGTATTTGTTTGCGCAGTTCTTTCAGGGTGGTCAATAACCCGTCAACCACTTCGATGGTGTTGGCGTCCTGTGATTTTTGAACAGTCAGAACCAATGTTCTGTCACCGTTGTAAAGCGCCATATTTTCAATTTCTTGCGCACCATCATTGACATTGGCCACCTGCGATAAACGGATGGGTGTGGTGCCTTTGCGAGCCACAATGATGTTGGCAAAATCTTCTGGTCTTTTAACTCGGGATTGAACTTGAATCACACGCTCCTGCGTAAAAGATCGCAATGCCCCAACAGGTAAATCTTGGTTTTCATTGCGAACTGCAGCGGCAATTTGATCTGCCGACACGCCCAGAGCCTCCATGGCATCGGGCCGCAG
>CAIODE010000159.1 GCA_903856875.1 uncultured Burkholderiales bacterium | reverse complement strand
ATGGCCAAAAAGCGAGCGCGCTTGATGGCAGTGTTCAGCTGGCGCTGATAAATAGCACGTGTGCCTGTTAAACGTGCGGGAATGATTTTGCCATTTTCAGCAATAAAATCGCGCAATGTGTCGACGTCTTTGTAATCAATTTCTTCCACGCCTGTGACTGTGAAGCGGCAGAAACGCTTGCGCTTGAACAGCAGTGACTGGGTGTTGCGCTTGGGGCGCTTGTCTTTGTTAAATTTTTTGAAAGTGGCCATGGGGCCTCCTGAAAATTAAAGTGTCTTAAATTCTTGAATATGCAGAATCACATTTTTCCCGTTTTTGGGAGTGGCCAAAAAACCGCTGAATTTCCAAACACTGCCAATGGGCTGCGTTTGAATTCTCTCTGCAACCGATCCGATGGCAACAGCTTTCACTGTGGCTTTGACCTGTCTGAGAGTTCCCGCTTCTTGAATGCTAGAGGCATGCTCTAGAACCAAGTCAATGACTGGCAAGCCAGCCGGTGTGTATCGAATTGCTTTTTGCTCTGCGATACCAGCGGTTAATTCAAGGTGATTTTCTTGCGTCACTCCGTCAACAAATGTGATCAGTTTGCAAATTCGGCTTGTTGGGCTTTGCGAGCTTCTTCGCGTTCGACTTGTTTCATCATGGAAGATGGGCCTGTGTCAGCTTTCTTCTTCAAAACAGTCAAGTGACGCAAAACAGCATCGTTGAACTTGAAAGCATGTTCGAGTTCGGCCATCACAGCCTGATCAGCTTCAATGTTCACGCACAAGTAGTGGGCTTTGCCCAACTTGTTGATTTGGTAAGCCATCTGACGACGACCCCAGTCTTCGACACGGTGAATCTTGCCACCGCCGGCAACGATCATGCCTTTGTAACGCTCCAGCATGGCTGGAACTTGTTCGCTCTGATCCGGGTGAATCAGCAAAATGATTTCATAATGACGCATTGAGACTCCTTTTGGTTTTGAACCCGATGGGTTCTGATAAAAAGCTACCCCCAGCGTCGGATGGGGTGCAGCAAGGTAAGCCCGCGATTATAGCCTAGGAATTAGAGTCCTGGATAGGGATTTTGAGAGGGAGACTGAGGTTCATGAGGCGTCATGGGGCTGTCTGGCCAGAACCAACTCCCCAATAGAATGGCCAAAAATCCTACTGGCACCCCCAAAATACCGGCAGAAATAGGCTGAATACCTAGGAATAATCCACTGTCTGCTGCCCATTGAAACGCGGCTCTGACAGTTGGCACATTGAGCGTCATGTAAAGCAGGGTGGTGCTCAGGCCCAAAAGCATGCCTAAAACCGCGCCTTTTCGACTGGCGCCTTTCCAGAAAATTCCCAGGACCATGCCAGGGAAGAAAGCGGAAGCTGCCAAAGAAAAAGAAGCTGAGACCAAAGCCAAAATTTGACCAGGCTTCCATGCGGCTACCAGAGCGGCACACATGGCCACGGCCAACAGAGCAAACTTGGACAAAATCACCCGCCCTTCTTGGGATTCCACGCCATTTTTCCTGCCTAAGCGCATGTCATGCACAAAGGCGTTGCTGATGGTCAAAAGCAAACCGTCGGCCGTAGACAAGGCGGCGGCAAAACCACCAGCGGCCACCAAACCAGAGATGACATAAGGCAAACCAGCCAATTCAGGGCTGGCCAACATGATCATGTCAGCTCCCAACTTAAGCTCACCAAATTGCAAGATGCCATCTAGGTTCACGTCTGCAACTTCGACCAAGGCACTGTCAACCCGTGACCACTGGGCAAGCCAATGGGGCAAATCCGAAAAGGAGCTGCCTACTAAATTGTTCATAACCTCAAATTTAACCAGCACGGCCAATGCGGGTGCGCTGAGATACAAAATGACAATGAAAAACAAAGACCACGCCACCGACAACCTGGCCTCTGCTTCATTGGGCACGGTGTAGAAGCGGGTTAACAAATGCGGCAGGCCAGCAGTACCGGCCATGAGGCAAAAAATAAGGGCAACAAAATTGATGCGAGAGTGCTGGAAAAGTTCTTGTTCTTGAGGGGTGCCATCGGGCTCTCCCTGAAACGCCTTGCCATGGAGAGGCATGCCACCCAAAGGCTTTGAGCGCTCATAGTTGTCTTGCATGGCCTTTTGCCAAATCTCTTTGGCCTCGCTGGCACTTTTGGGCAATGCCTGCAAATCACGACGCGCTTGAGTGATCACTGAAAACTCGGCGTTTTCAAGTTTCAAGTCGCGGACATGCTGCTCCAGAACGTAGCGCTCGTTTTGCAGGGATGCTTCAACATTTTCGAGCTTTGAACGCAGCGCATCAGCGCGGCGCAAATACTCTTTTCTGACAGCCAACTCAGCTGGGTCTGAAATGAGTTTCTGCTCTAAATCTGCAATCTTAGAAAGCTGCGAGCCGTAAGCCAAGGGCGCCAAGGGCGTTCCCAGTTGTTTGTAGGCAAGCCATGACACGGGAATTAAAAATGCCATCATCAAAATGAGGTACTGAGCAACCTGGGTCCACGTAATGGCTCGCATGCCACCCAAAAAGGAACACAACAAGACGCCGCCCAAACCGAGCAAAATACCAATTTCAAACTGCACCCCCGTGAGGCGTGAGGCTATCAGGCCAATGCCATAAATCTGCGCAACGACGTAGGTGAATGAACACAAAATGGCTGACCATGCTGCCAACAATCTTGGCCAACGACCACCAAAGCGTTGACTGAAAAAGTCTGGCAAGGTGTACAAGTTCATAGCCCGCAAGTGAGGCGCAATGAGCAAGGCCACCAAACAAAATCCGCCGGTCCATCCCATGACGTACGCCAAGCCACCGGTTTGATCGCCACTGCCAGAGAAACCTTGTAAGTAAAGTGCGCCAGACAAACTGATGAATGAAGCCGCACTCATCCAGTCTGCTGCTGTGGCCATGCCGTTGTAAAAAGCGGGAATGCGCCGTCCGGCTACGTAATATTCTTCCGCATTGGAAGTTCGTCCTGCAACACCAATGAAGGCGTAAATCATGACCGTCGAAAACAAAAAGATAGGGCCAATTAAATTTCTGGAAAGGCCTTCATGCTCCGCCCAACCCATGATCGCCATCAAGCAAAGCAGCAAAATCAGGTAAGTCAAGACATTGCGATGCAGCCGCCATTGATAGGCGGCATACTTTTGCTGAAATGAAGCAGATGCTTTCAATCGGCTTTTCCAAGTTGCGTCCAGGTTTCAACCACGGTGTCTGGATTCAATGAAATAGAGCTGATGCCCTGTGCCATGAGCCAGCGCGCAAAGTCTGGGTGATCACTTGGGCCTTGGCCACAAATGCCCACATACTTACCCTGACGCAAACACGCTTGAATGGCCTGTGATATCAAAGTTTGAACAGCCAAATCGCGCTCGTCAAAATCAACAGCCAACAACTCCAAACCGGAGTCGCGGTCCAAGCCTAGGGT
>CAIODE010000158.1 GCA_903856875.1 uncultured Burkholderiales bacterium | reverse complement strand
TTTCTTGGCTGTTTTAGGTGCTCTCGATGCCGTGATTCCCGGCATTCACAGCGTGGCGGAGTCATTGCGACACATGCCTGGCCTCGGGGTGATCTTGGTGGCCCTGGTCATTTATTTCACGGGCCTGTTTGTGACCAATATTTTTGGTCAATGGTTGCTGCGTCAGTGGTCCAAAGTCATTACCCGAATTCCAGTGGTGAACAGCATATACTCCAGCGTGAAGCAAGTAGCAGACACTTTGTTTTCAGGCAGTGGCAATGCTTTTTCGAAAGCCCTTTTGGTTCAATATCCGCATCAGGGTTCTTGGACCATTGCATTTCTAACGGGTGCGCCGGGTGGCCAGGTGGCTCGCCACTTACCCAGCGATTGCGTCAGTGTGTATGTGCCCACCACGCCCAACCCAACTTCTGGTTTCTTTCTGATCATGCCCAAAGCCAATGTGGTGGAGTTGGACATGACGGTCGACGACGCGCTCAAGTACATCATCTCAATGGGCGTCGTAGTGCCTGGTGGACCTGACGCGTTGCCTATCAAAACAGAGCCCGCTACATCAGTTTGAATTGGCTAAAGGCCGACTGAATATTTTCAATTGAAAGAACTTTTCCCATGTCAATGCGTTCACACTACTGCGGTCTAGTGACCGAAGCCCTGATGGGCCAAACCGTCAGCTTGTGCGGCTGGGTCAATCGCCGTCGTGACCACGGTGGCGTGATCTTCGTTGACGTTCGTGATCGCGAAGGTTATGTGCAAGTGGTGTGTGACCCCGACCGCGCCGACATGTTCAAAACCGCTGAAGGCTTGCGCAATGAGTTTTGCATTCAGATCAAAGGCTTGGTGCGTGCCCGCCCTGAAGGCACCACCAACGACGGCCTTAAAAGCGGCAAGATTGAAATTTTGTGCCATGAACTCACGGTGCTGAACCCGTCAGTCACGCCACCTTTCTTGCTTGACGACGACAACCTGTCTGAAACCACACGCCTGACTCACCGTGTGTTGGATTTGCGCCGTCCGTACATGCAGAACAACCTCATGCTTCGCTACAAAGTGGCCATGGAAACACGCAAGTTTTTGGATGAGCATGGTTTCATAGACATCGAAACCCCCATGCTGACCAAGAGCACGCCAGAAGGTGCGCGCGATTACTTGGTGCCCAGTCGTGTGCACGATGGCCATTTCTTTGCGCTGCCCCAATCGCCCCAGTTGTTCAAGCAATTGCTCATGGTGGCCGGCTACGACCGTTATTACCAAATCACCAAGTGCTTCCGCGACGAAGACTTGCGCGCCGACCGCCAGCCTGAATTTACCCAGATTGATATTGAAACATCCTTCTTGGGTGAGCAAGAAATTCGGGATATGTTCCAGGAAATGATCAAACAGATTTTCTCCAAAGTCTTGAACATTGATTTGGGAGATTTCCCCGTCATGGCCTACTCAGAAGCCATGCATCGATTCGGCTCTGATAAGCCCGATTTGCGTGTCAAGTTGGAGTTCACTGAACTGACCGACATCATGGGCGATGTCGACTTCAAAGTCTTCAGCACACCCGCTACCACCCCAGGTGGCCGCGTGGTGGCCTTGCGCGTGCCGGGCGGCTCCGAAATCAGTCGCGGTGAAATCGACGGCTACACCGAGTTCGTCAAGATTTATGGGGCCAAAGGTTTGGCTTGGATCAAAGTGAATGAAGTGGCCAAAGGCCGCGACGGTTTGCAAAGCCCAATCGTGAAAAACTTACACGATGCCGCCATTGCCGAAATCCTGAAACGCACCAACGCCCAAGATGGCGACATTTTGTTCTTCGGTGCCGACAAAGCCAAAGTGGTCAACGATGGCATTGGTGCATTGCGCCTCAAAATTGGCCACAGCGAATTTGCCAAAAAATCGGGTTTGTTTGAAAACCGTTGGGCACCGTTGTGGGTGGTTGACTTTCCCATGTTCGAGTTTGACGAAGAATCACAGCGCTACACCGCCGTGCACCATCCTTTTACTGCGCCCAAAGACGGCCACGAAGATTGGATGGTCACAGCCCCCGAGAAGTGCATTGCCAAAGGCTATGACATGGTCTTGAATGGCTGGGAAATTGGCGGTGGTTCGGTGCGTATTCACCGCGCAGACGTGCAGCAAAAAGTATTTGACGCTTTGAAGATCACTCCCGATGAAGCCCAACTCAAATTTGGTTTCTTGCTCGATGCCTTGCAATATGGTGCCCCACCGCACGGTGGTTTGGCCTTCGGTTTAGACCGCATCATCACTTTGATGACCGGTGCAGACTCTATTCGCGATGTGATTGCTTTTCCGAAAACACAGCGTGCTCAATGCTTGCTGACACAAGCGCCAAGTCTGGTGGACGAGAAACAATTGCGCGAATTGCACATTCGAGTTCGCAATCCTGATGCCGTGAAGGCCTAAGCCCACAAAAATCCGCTTCAGCGGCTTTTTTTCACATCAGGCCACGCTTAAGCGCCACAAAGAAGTTAACTCAGCTGCACGTGCCGCATGCAAGGGGTCTGTTTCGTCTTGGGCTTTTTTGTGCTCGGCTTTGATGTCTGTTTTGCTGATGACTTTCAAGCTGCCGGCTGCAATCCATTCTTCCAGTTCTGTGCGAGTGCGCAGCCCCAGGTGTTCTGCCAAGTCTGACAAGATCAACCAGCCTTCACCTTGGGGCGTTAGGTGAGCTGCCAAGCCTGCCAGAAAGCCTTTGAGCATGCCACTGTTCTCATCGTAGATGGCCCTCTCGATAGGGGCGCTGGCGCGTGCTGGCAGCCAAGGTGGGTTGCACACAATCAGGGGTGCCTTGCCTTCTGGAAAGAGATCAGTCTGAGTTAACTCGACTTTGCTGTTGAGGCTCAGACGCTGCATGTTTTCTTTGGCACAAGCCAAGGCACGTGGATCAAGGTCGGTGCCAACAACATGTTTGACGCCGCGCTTGGCCAACAAAGCAGACAACACACCAGTGCCTACACCGATGTCAAAAGCCAGTTCTGAACTGGGCAATGGCGCATCAGCAACCAGTTGAATGTATTCGCCTCGCACCGGTGAAAACACGCCGTAACTAGGGTGGATGCGGTTGTTGGGAGCGCTGCCCAAGGCGGAAATTTCCATGCCCTTTTGGTGCCATTCATGCGCACCCACCAAGCCAAGCAATTCGCGAAGAGAGGCGACGCAGCCAGTTGTGCCTGCGGGTCCCCAAGCTTCTTTCATGGCGCCGCGCCAATCGGGCGCTCGCCGAAGGCTGATCTGCCGGTCTGGATTGACTTGAATCAAGATCATGCTCAATGTTCGTGCGCGCTGTGATTGCGCCTGACGGTGCAGGTGAAAAATTTCTTCTGCGGTGTGACTGACCTCAGGATGTGTTTTGGAGGCTCGACGGATTTTTTTGGGCGCATCGCAGCGCCTGGCCAAGGCTTGCAACAGCAGCCTTGCATTTTGGAAATCACCTCGCCAAAGCATGCCGGTGCCCGCACAAGCCAATCGGTAGGCGCTGTCAGCACTGAGGGTGTCGTCTGCTAAAACAACCCGTTTGGGGGCTGCTG
>CAIODE010000157.1 GCA_903856875.1 uncultured Burkholderiales bacterium | reverse complement strand
CTCATGGCTTATTTGGCGGTGGGCATGACAAATACAGCGCCTTTGCCAATGCTCTCAGGCCAGCGCTGCATGATCGATTTTTGTTTGGTGTAAAAACGCACGCCCTCTTCGCCGTAGGCGTGCATGTCGCCAAACAAACTGCGCTTCCAACCACCAAACCCATGCCAAGCCATGGGCACGGGAATGGGCACGTTGATGCCCACCATGCCCACTTGAATGCGGCGAGAAAATTCACGCGCCACGTTGCCATCGCGCGTGAAGCAACTCACGCCATTGCCAAACTCATGGTCATTGATGATTTGAATGGCTGCGCCCAAATCTTTCACGCGAACGCATGACAAGACGGGACCGAAAACTTCTTCTTTGTAAATTTTCATGTCGGTCTTGACATGATCGAACAGGGTGCCGCCTAACCAGAAACCTTTGTCGCAGCCTTCGCCTGCTTTGGCACCATCAAACTGACGGCCATCGACCAACAACTGTGCGCCCTCAGCCACACCTGCATCGATGTAACCCGTGATGCGTTGCTTGGCAGCCGCCGTCACAATGGGGCCCATTTCTGCCGCCAAGTTGGTGCCGTTCAGCACTTTGAGTGTGCGTGTTTTCTCGAGCAACAAGGGCATAAGGCGCTCGGCCACATCGCCCACCAACACGGCCACGCTGATGGCCATGCAGCGCTCGCCTGCCGAGCCGTAAGCGGCGCCGATGAGCGCATCGACGGCTTGTTCAATGTCGGCATCAGGCATGACGACCATGTGGTTCTTGGCGCCGCCTAAAGCTTGCACGCGTTTGCCATGGCGTGCACCGTTTTCATACAGGCTGTTGGCAATGGGTGTTGAGCCTACAAAACTCACGGCTTTGACATCGGGATGAGCCACCAAGGCATCGACGGCCTCTTTGTCGCCTTGCACCACGTTGAATACACCTTCGGGCAGGCCCGCTTGGTGAAGAAGCTCTGCCATGAACAAGCTGGGGCTGGGGTCCAATGGGCTTGGCTTTAAAACAAATGTGTTGCCACAGGCAATGGCCACCGGAAACATCCACATGGGCACCATGACTGGAAAGTTAAAGGGCGTGACGCCCGCCACAACACCCAATGGTTGGCGCAATGTCCAGTTGTCGATGCCGGTTGAAACTTGGTCTGTAAAGTCGCCCTTGAGCAATTGCGGGATGCCGCAGGCAAATTCCACAATGTCGATGCCGCGCGTCACTTCACCCTGAGCATCGGTGAAGACCTTGCCGTGTTCGGCGGTGATCATGTGAGCCAGTTTGTCGCGGTTCAGGTTGAGCAACTCCAGAAACTTGAACATCACGCGCGCGCGCCTTAAGGGCGGCGTGTCGGCCCATGCTGGAAACGCAGCTTGGGCGGAGGCGACGGCCTGATCGACATCTTGTGTGTTGGCCAAACTCACACGGCCCGTGACTGCACCTGTGGCTGGATTGAAAACGTCTTGAGCACGGGAAGAGGAGCCCGAGACTTTGTGACCTGAAATGAAATGAGCAATGGTGGTGGCAGTCATGAAGAGTCCTAATGGCCTGAAAGGTGTGTGAATGTTAATCGGTGTTGGCAGGTGTTGCGGCGGGATGGCGCCGCCTGAACATGCCCCAACCCTCCATTTGGAGCACGCAGTCGCCGTTTTGGTTGTGCATGACCCACTGGGTTCGCACCAGGCCCACATCGGGTTTGGATCGCATGGCCCTCGATTCCAATATTTTGTGCGTTAAACGCAGGGTGTCGTTGGGCTTGACTGGTTTTTTCCATTGCACATTTTCCAAGCCAGGGGATCCCAAGCTAGCAGCTTCATGTAAAAAGTTGGTCACCATCAGACGCATTGCCATGGAGCAGGTGTGCCATCCACTGGCGCAAAGCCCACCAAAGACGGAGGCCTTGGCGGCTTCGTCGTCTAGGTGAAAGGCTTGAGGGTCGAATTGGCTGGCAAATGAAATGATCTCTTCGCGAGTCGGTGTGATGGTGCCTAAATCGCGCTCACTGCCGGGTTGCAAGTCTTCCCAGTAATAACGGATGTTGCGAGTGCCCTCTGATGACATTAACGGCCCCCCGAGACATCGACCAAACTCATGGTGGTGTAGCTGGCCTCATCGGACAGCAACCACACAATGGCCTGTGCAACCTCCATGGCGCTACCGCCGCGTTTGGCGGGTACCAAATGTTCCAAGTCTTTCACGCGATTGGGCAGCCCGCCGGAGGCATGAATCTCGGTGTCAATGAGGCCCGGGCGGATGGCGTTGACGCGAATGCCTTCGCCTGCCACTTCCTTGGCCAAACCCAGCGTGAAACTGTCAATGGCGCCTTTAGCGGCGGCGTAATCCAAATATTGGCCAGGTGAGCCCAAGCGCGCGGCCGCACTCGAGAGATTCACAATGCTGCCGCCATGCCCGCCGTGTCGGGTGCTCATTTGCAAGATGGCTTCGCGCGCACACAGCATGGAGCCGAGAACGTTGATGTCAAACATTCTGCGCCAGCGCGCCATGCTCATTTCATCCAAGCGGGCAGAAACGTCTACCACGCCCGCATTGTTGACCAAACCTTGAAGAGGGCCCAATTCGGCACGCACTTTTTGGAACATCGCCAACACTTGTTCTTCGTGCGCAACATCGGCCTGCACTGAGATGGCCTGGCCGCCTGCCGCTTTAATTTGCTGAACGACACTGTCTGCAGCATGCGCGTTGGCGCTGTAATTGACAGCCACATCCCAGCCCTTTTGTGCCGCCAGAATACAGGTGGCAGCGCCGATACCGCGGCTGCCGCCGGTGACCAATAAAACTTTGCGCATGGCTTGTCTCCTGCAGAATTGTGGCCAAACTGTTAAAACAGTTGACTGTTGGTTAATTTAACTGCGCAGATTACCTTATGTTGGAGCCTATTGTGAGTCACTCAGTCGACTATTACTTCGTTCCCCAAAGCCCATGGGCTTACTTGGGCCATCAACGTTTTCAAAACATTATCAAGAAATCAGGCGCTTCTGTTCGAGTCATGCCCTTTGACTTGGGGGGCAAGGTATTTCCTATTTCTGGGGGCTTACCCTTGGGGCAAAGAGCGCCACAGCGGCAAGCTTACCGTTTGACGGAACTGGCGCGCTTCAGCAAATGGTTGGGTGCACCCTTGCATCTCAAGCCCACGTTTTTCCCCGTCAGCGGTGACGATGCTGCCAAGTTGATCATTGCGGTTGACATGGCGGTGGGCGCCGATGCGGCCATGAACATCAGTGGTGCCATCTTGTCGGCGGTTTGGTCGCAGCAGCGCAACATAGCCGATGAAAAAACCTTGATGGAACTGCTTCATGAGCAACACTTGCCAGCGTCCTGCTTAGAGCAATCGTACAACCAAGCGGTTCACGAGCGCTACGAGTCCAGTACACAAATGGCCATTGATGCAGGTGTTTTCGGCGCACCAAGTTATGTGTTGGCTGGAGAAATTTTTTGGGGTCAAGATCGGCTTGATTTTGTTGAGCGTGCGCTTACAGTTTAATTTTGAAGGAGAAATTCATGGGTACATTCATCCACCTTGCCACTGCCGACGGGACACAAGTTCCCGCTTATGTGGCGCAGCCCACCGCCCCCGCCAAAGCCGCGGTGGTGGTGATTCAAGAAATTTTTGGCGTCAACACGCACATTCGCGAAGTGGCTGACGCTTATGCGAGTGAAGGTTATTTGGCCATTGCACCCGCCATGTTTCACCGTGTTCAAGCCAATGTGGAATTGGGCTATGCAGACGCCGACATGGGCCTTGGCATGGGCCTTAAAACGGCCGTAGAGGCTTTGCCAGCGCCAGGCGCCTTGCAAGACATTCAAGCGGCCATAGACCATGCGCACAAAACTTGCAGTGGCAAAGTGGGCATCGTGGGCTATTGCTGGGGCGGCCTGCTCACTTGGCGCTCTGCTTGCCTGCTCGATGGCTTGTCTGCCGCCGCGCCTTACTACGGCGGTGGTATGACCACCGAGGCCGAGTCTGCACGACAAGCCAAAGTGCCTGTCATGGCGCACTTTGCTGAAGAAGACAAATGGATTTCTATGAATTCAGTGAGCGCCTTTAAAGCCGCGCACCCCACTGCGCAGGTCTTTACCTATGCGGCGCATCATGGCTTTAATTGCAATCACCGAGGTGCATGGGAAGCTGCTGCTGCGGCCTTGGCCCAACAAAGAACTTTGGATTTTTTCAAAGCGCATCTGACCTAAGGCGCTCGGTGAAATCACCGCCCTGACCTTGCCAAATAACGCTTGCGCCAAAAAAACCAAGCCAAAGATGATGCGATCAGTGCCATGCTGCTTAGAGTCCACCAAAAGCCAGCCTGAGCATGCATGAGCGGAATGACATCAAAGTTCATGCCGAAAATAGCAGCGATCAAATTCAATGGCAGAAAAATGGCGGTGATGGAAGTCAGAGTTCGCATCGTCTCGTTGGTGCGGTTGCTTTGCGCATTGAAGTGAATTTGTACGGCAGTTTCAATGCTTTGTTCTAAGCGCCGCACATGATGGACCACGCGGTCAATGTGTTCAAGCACATCACGACTGCGCACTTTGAGAATCTCATGTTCATTGATCAATGTGTTGGAAATGGGCGGGGTCCAGGTGTTCAAGGATTCCAGCCAATCTTGCATGGCGCTGCGTTGGTCTTCACAGATTTCATCGAGGTGGTGCAAAGAAAGACGCGCCTCTAGCAAGGCAGACCAATTGTTAAAACGGGTCTCAGGATTGATGAGCTCGGCTTGCCAATGGTCCAGCTGCCGCGTGAGATCACGGCGCAAATCCAAATAGGCATCGACCACTTGGCTCACCATTCGAAGCATCAAGTCGGCTGGACTGACAGGAATGCCTCTGGCGCCAATGGATCGATCGTCCATGGCCCCTTGCTCTGCGGTGTGGTTGGCAGCCTGACCCATTGGCAAACTGGCCTGTGAAGCTTTGCTGGCCGACATCAGTCGCGCTGCATAAGCTTCACGAATGACGCAGTCGTCTGGATGGAGTGTGAGCAAGACATTGTCAAAAATGGCAAACCCAATGGGGCTTGTGTCGACCCGCCTAAGGGCGGGGGGACCGCTGAGCTTGACCTTTGTTTTTTTTAGGTCTGGAACTTGAGCGTTTTCCGTGTCGCGGTTTGCGCTGGCCAAGCGCCTAAAAACCAAAATATCGTAGTAAGAAGTTAAGTCAAAACGCGAAGGAAGTTGACTGTTCAACAAATCAGAGACATGCAGGTCAAGCAGGTTGTGCCCATTCAATTGGTACAGGGCTTGTTGAACTTGAGCCTGCTCCGTTTGGAAAAAAGTGCGTGAACACGCGACCCACACAAAACCGTTATCAGGCAGCGTTCTGGGCAAGGACAATGCTTCTTGAACATGGTGTCCTGATACTGTGAAAACGCGCATGTGTAAGCTTGCGTTTTGTTAAGGGCAATTAGGCCCGAGCTAACAGGCGCGCAGCATCGCGGGCAAAGTAGGTTAAGACACCGTCTGCCCCTGCACGCTTAAAGGCCAATAAACTTTCCATCATGACGCCATCGTGGTCAAGCCAGCCATTTTGGGCTGCTGCTTTGAGCATGGCGTATTCGCCAGAAACTTGGTAGGCGAAAGTGGGCACGCCAAACTCATCTTTCACGCGCCGCACCACGTCCAAATAAGGCATGCCGGGTTTGACCATGACCATGTCTGCGCCTTCTGCAATGTCGAGCGCCACTTCACGCAAAGCCTCATTGGTATTGCCGGGGTCCATTTGGTAAGTTTTTTTGTTGCCCTTGCCAAGATTGGCTGCAGAACCCACGGCGTCGCGGAAGGGGCCGTAAAAAGAACTGGCATATTTGGCGCTGTAGGCCATGATTTGCGTATGCACATGGCCTTTGTTTTCTAGGGCCTGCCGAATGGCGCCAATGCGTCCATCCATCATGTCGCTGGGGGCCACCATGTCAACGCCGGCATCAGCCTGCACCATGG
>CAIODE010000156.1 GCA_903856875.1 uncultured Burkholderiales bacterium | reverse complement strand
TCAGATCAAACCTGAACATGTCAATCAGGCCATGGATGAGCTGCTTATTTCAGCTTCAAAAGCGCTAGAGCTTGTGACGGCTTCGGACTTTCCATCGGACTGGCATGCCATCTCCAAAGTTCTGGATGTTTGTATCGAAAAATTAGGTACGGCATGGGGCGCTGTCAGTCATTTGAACCATGTGGCAGATTCTCCTGAGTTGCGCGCAGCCTACAACGATGCGCTCCCGAAGGTCACAGAATTTTGGACCCGACTGGGAGCAGACGAAAGGCTCTATGCCAAATACAAAGCTGTCAATCCTGAGCAACTGGATGCGCCACAAAAGCAAGCCTTAAAAAATGCGCTGCGCGACTTTGTGCTCGGCGGCGCCGATCTTCAAGGGAATGACAAAACTCGCCATGCCGCCATTCATGAACGGATGGCAGAACTGAGCCAGAAATTCAGTGAGAATGCTTTGGATGCAACAGATCGATTTTCACTTTTTGTTTCGGAAGCCGACTTAGCAGGTGTTCCTGATGACGTCATTCAAACGGCGCGTTCAGCTGCCGAGAAAGACGGCAAAGAGGGGTACAAACTCAGTTTAAAAATGCCGTGCTACTTGCCTGTGATGCAGTTTGCCAACAGCAGCGATTTAAGACAAAAACTTTACAGAGCTTACGTCACGCGTGCTTCCGATCAAACCGATGCCGAATTTAAAAGCCTAGACAACAGCGAGCTGATCCAAGAAATCTTGCAACTTCGCCAAGAAGAAGCGCTGTTATTGGGTTATCAAAATTATGCGGAAGTTTCGGTGGCCACCAAGATGGCCGACTCGCCCGCCAAAGTCATTTCTTTTCTTCGAGATTTATCTCAAAGAGCACGACCCTTTGCAGAGAAAGACTTGGCAGACTTGCGGCAATACGCAAGGGAGCATTTGAATCTGCAAAACCCACAAGCTTGGGATTGGCCCTACATTGGCGAAAAATTGAAGGAAGCCCGCTACAGCTTCAGCGAACAAGAAGTGAAGCAATATTTCACAGCCCCCAAAGTACTGCACGGCCTGTTCAAGATCATTGAAACCTTGTTTGAGGTCAGCATCCACGCCGACAAAGCCCCTGTGTGGCACCCTGCTGTCAGTTTCTATCGCATCGAAAGAAATGGCCAATTGGTGGGTCAGTTCTACCTTGACCAACCCGCACGTGCAGGCAAACGCGGTGGCGCTTGGATGGACGGCGTTCGCGTACGTTGGTTAAGGCCTGACAACGGCCAATTGCAAACCCCAGTGGCTCACTTGGTCTGCAATTTTGCAGAGGGTGTTGATGGCAACCCAGCCTTGCTCACGCACGATGATGTCATTACGTTGTTCCATGAATTTGGTCATGGCTTGCATCACATGCTCACACAAGTGAATGAGCGCGATGTGTCGGGTATCAGTGGCGTGGAATGGGATGCCGTTGAGTTGCCCAGCCAATTCATGGAAAATTTTTGTTGGGAGTGGTCTGTGTTGAAGCACATGACCTCTCACGTCACAACAGGCGCACCCTTGCCGCGTGAGTTGTTTGACAAAATGGTAGCCGCCAAAAACTTCCAAAGCGGCTTGCAAACGCTGCGGCAAATTGAACTTGCTTTGCTCGACATGCTGCTGCACAGTGAACACAACCCAGCAGAAAAATTAATGCCAGTTTTGGAAAAAGTTCGGGCCGAAGTTGCCGTCATACAGGCGCCAGCCTTCAACCGCTGGGCACACACCTTCAGCCACATCTTTGCAGGCGGGTATGCCGCGGGCTATTACAGCTACAAGTGGGCAGAAGTTTTGTCTGCAGATGCCTACGCAGCCTTTGAAGAAACTGCCCAAGCAGACGGCTCACCCAGCCTGGAAACAGGCCGGCGCTACAGAGAAACCATTTTGGAGGCAGGAGGCAGCCGCCCTGCTTTGGAGTCGTTCATTGCCTTTAGAGGCCGTGAACCCTCTATCAACGCCCTGCTTAGGCATCAAGGCATGGCAGCCAGTTGAGAACTTAAAACTTCAGCGTTTTCACGCCCTCTGAAGTGCCCAACAAACAAACTTGGGCCTTTTGGTGAGCGAAGACGCCCACAGTAACCACACCCGGCCATTGGCTGACTTCAGCTTCAAAAGCCACAGGATCATGGATGTGCAGGCCATTCACATCCAAGATATGTTGCCCATTGTCTGTGACCAATGGATTCCCATCCTTCATGCGCACGTGAGCTTGCCCGCCCATATTTGCAAACTGGGCTGTGATGCGAGCGCTGGACATGGGGATCACTTCCACCGGCAAAGGAAAAGCGCCCAACACTGAAACCAACTTGGATTCGTCGGCGATGCACACAAATACTTTGGACTGTGCCGCCACAATTTTTTCACGTGTGAGTGCCGCGCCGCCGCCCTTCACCATGTGACCTTGGCCATTGATTTCATCTGCGCCATCAATGTACACAGCCAACTCGGCCACCTCATTGCTGTCAAAAACAGGAATGCCTAAGGCCTTCAAACGCGCAGTCGATGCTTCGGAACTGGACACCGCCCCTTTGATCTGATTTTTCATTGAGGCCAAAGCCTCGATGAATTTATTCACCGTAGACCCTGTACCAACGCCCACTATTTGGCCGGGCACCACATATTGAAGTGCAGCCTGGCCAACCAGGGCTTTGAGTTCGTCTTGATTCATAGGGATTATTTGATACAATGCTTGGATTGATTGAGATTATCCATGAACCTTTACCCACTGGCGCGCCCCTTTTTATTCAACTTAGAT
>CAIODE010000155.1 GCA_903856875.1 uncultured Burkholderiales bacterium | reverse complement strand
GATCTTGCCGCGCAGCGGCAGAATGGCTTGGAATTTACGGTCGCGGCCTTGCTTGGCAGAGCCACCGGCGGAGTCGCCCTCGACGATGTAAATTTCGCAAAGCGCTGGATCTTTTTCTTGGCAATCGGCCAACTTGCCAGGCAAGCCCATGCCGTCAAGCACGCCTTTGCGACGTGTCATTTCGCGCGCTTTGCGAGCGGCTTCACGAGCGCGCGCAGCTTCGACAATTTTGCCGCACAAAATTTTGGCGTCGTTGGGGCGCTCTTCCAAAAAGTCGCCCAAGGCTTTGGCAACAATGTCTTCAACGGGAGCGCGCACTTCGCTGGACACCAGCTTATCTTTGGTCTGGCTTGAGAATTTGGGTTCAGGCACTTTGACGCTCAAGACGCAGCACAAACCTTCGCGCATGTCGTCGCCACTGACTTCGACTTTTTGCTTTTTGGCTATTTCGTTTTTCTCAATGTACTTGCCAATGACGCGCGTCATGGCTGCGCGCAAACCTGTGAGGTGGGTGCCGCCATCGCGCTGAGGAATGTTGTTGGTGAAGCACAAAACGTTTTCGTTGTAGCCGTCGTTCCATTGCATGGCCACTTCCACACCAATGCTGGTGCCGGGAATGCCGCCATAAGAATCGGCAGGACGCTCGCCCAATGCAATGAATGCATTGGGATGTAAAACTTTTTTATTGGCATTGATGAAGTCAACAAACCCTTTGACACCACCGGCGCCAGAGAAATCATCTTCTTTGCCAGTGCGCTCGTCTTTCAAACGAATGCGCACACCATTGTTCAAGAAGCTGAGTTCACGCAAACGTTTGGCCAATATTTCGTAATGGAAATCGTGGTTCTGCGTGAAGATGTCGGTATCGGGCAAGAAGTGAACTTCGGTGCCGCGCTTTTCAGTGGCGCCCGCGACCCGCATCGGGGACACCTCTACGCCATCCACCATTTCAAGCAAACGATTTTGGACAAAGCCCTTGGCAAATTCAATTTGATAAACTTTGCCTTCGCGGCGAACGGTGAGCCGCAACCACTTGCTGAGCGCATTGACGCAGCTCACACCCACGCCATGCAAACCGCCAGACACTTTGTAACTGTTTTGATTGAATTTGCCGCCAGCGTGCAATTCAGTGAGCGCAATTTCAGACGCTGAACGCTTAGGCTCGTGCTTGTCGTCCATCTTGACGCCCGTGGGAATACCGCGTCCGTTGTCAGTGACGCTGATGGAGTTGTCGGAGTGAATGGTGACCACGATGTCATCACAGTGGCCGGCCAATGATTCGTCGATGGAGTTGTCGACCACCTCGAATACCAGGTGGTGCAAGCCTGTACCGTCAGACGTGTCGCCGATGTACATGCCAGGGCGCTTGCGAACGGCTTCCAAGCCTTCCAAAATTTGGATTGAACCCTCGCCATAACCCTCAGAGGCACCCGCTTGATTGGTATCGATGGTAGGTTGCAGCGTGGTGAATTCTTCTGCAGAGGGTTTATTTTCTTCGGTCATTTTTACTTTTCTCTAACTCTTGAATGGCCGAAACCCGCGAATCAACGCGGGTTTCGAAAGGCACTTCTTGGGGTGTTTTGAATCACCTTCAATTGGCTCTGACCTTAAATGCGCATGGGCATCACCACGTATTTGAACTGGTCGTTTTCTGGGATGGTGATGAGTGCAGAGCTGTTGGCATCGGCCAAATCAATGCGCACCATGTCTTGGCCCATGTTGGTCAGCACATCGATGATGTAAGTGACGTTGAAGCCAATTTCAATGCTGTCGCCAGCGTAGTCAATGTCGAGTTCGTCCACCGCTTCTTCTTGTTCGGCGTTGGTAGACGCCACACGCAAAGTGCCGGGGTCCAAATTCAAACGTACCCCTTTGAATTTGTCGCTGGTCAAAATGGCGGTGCGCTGCAAGCAAGACAGCAGGGCTTGACGGCCCAGCGTGAGGTTGTTGCGGTGGCCTTTGGGAATGACGCGGTTGTAATCGGGGAACTTGCCTTCAACGAGTTTGGTCACAAACTCCATGCCGCCAAAACTGAACTTGGCTTGGTTGTTGGCAAACTGCATGTCGATGGCACCTTCTGCATCGCTTAACAAGCGCTGCATTTCGAGCACGGTTTTGCGGGGCAAGATGACTTCTTGTTTGTTGGGCACATCGGTGTCCAACGTGGCCGAGGCAAATGCCAAGCGATGGCCATCGGTAGACACCAAAGACAACTGCTTGCCTTCAGCCACAAACAAAATGCCATTCAAGTAGTAACGGATGTCGTGCACGGCCATGGCAAAAGAAACTTGGCTGAGCAGCTGTTTCAAGGTTTTTTGCGGCACGCTGAACACTGGGCCAAAACTGGCTGCCTCTTGCACCAACGGGAAATCTTCTGCTGGCAAAGTCTGCAAGGTGAATTTGGATTTGCCACCCTTCAAAATCAATTTGCTTTGACTGGACTCCAAACTGACGGTTTGATCGGAAGGCATGGTGCGCAAAATGTCGATCAGTTTGCGTGCGCCCACCGTGGTGGTGAAGTCGCCGGCATCGCCATCCATTTCGGCTGTGGTGCGAATTTGGATTTCAAGATCGCTGGTGGTCAACTGCAGAGCTTTACCAGTTTTGCGAATTAACACATTGGCCAAAACAGGCAATGTGTGACGACGTTCAACGATGCCAGAAACGGATTGCAAAACCGACAGCAATTTGTCTTGGGTGGCCTTCAGTACGATCATGTCTTCCTCTGTTTTAGGGGGCTCCGATTTGGAATTCGGGCGCCCGTAGATTTTCGCTGATTTTTGGCCTCAAATTGAGCTTTTGGCCGCTTAATTCAGCATTCTTTAGGGGGGCTCGGCCACCCACTGGAAACTTAGCCTTTGAGGGTTTGTTCCAAAACGTGCAATTGTTGGTTCAGCTCGGTCAATTGCTGGCGTTCTGCGCTGATTTTTCGAACGGCATGCAACACCGTGGTGTGATCGCGTCCGCCAAACAATTCGCCAATTTCTGGCAGGCTTTTTTGCGTCAATTCTTTGGCCAAGTACATGGCAATCTGGCGCGGCCTAGCAATGCTGGCAGGGCGCTTTTTGGAATACATGTCGGCGACCTTGATCTTGTAGTAGTCGGCCACTGTTTTTTGGATGTTTTCGACGCTGATTTGGCGATTTTGAATGGACAGCAGGTCGCGCAGGGCTTCACGCGCCAGCTGGATGGAAATTTCCTTCTGGTTAAAACGCGAATAAGCCAAGATTTTGCGCAATGCGCCTTCCAACTCACGCACGTTAGAGCGCACGTTCTTGGCGACAAAGAAAGCCACTTCTTCTGGCATGACGCTGCCTTCACTGATGGCTTTGTTGATCAAAATGGCCACCCGCATTTCGAGCTCAGGCGGCTCGATGGCCACCGTAAGTCCGGAATCAAAACGCGAAACCAGGCGCTCGTGGATATCGGCCAAACCCTTGGGGTAGGTGTCACTGGTCATCACGATGTGAGACTTTTTGGCCAGCAACGCCTCAAAGGCATTGAAGAATTCTTCTTGCGTCCGGTCTTTGTTGGCAAAGAACTGGACATCATCGATCAACAGCAAATCGAGCGAGTGGTACCGATGCTTGAACTCGTCAAATGTTTTGCGCTGATAGGCTTTAACCACATCTGACACAAACTGTTCAGCGTGAATGTAGAGAACTTTGGCATCGGGCCTGTCGGCCAACAGTTTGTTGCCCACCGCATGCACCAAGTGGGTCTTGCCCAAACCCACGCCACCGTAAATGAAAAGCGGGTTGTAAAGGTGTCCTGGCATGGTGGCCACATGCATGGCGGCAGCGCGCGCCATGCGGTTGGCCGAGCCCTCCACCAAGGTGTCAAAAGTGAGCCCGGTGTTCAAGCGATGACGGTGGCCATCAGAGGGCACTTCGTCGGGGGTATCGACGGCTTCAGGCCGCGCCTCTAACGCGGCTTTTGCCATTGAAAATGCAGTTTTACCTTGAGCTTCTCTGGTAGCGAGTGCTAACTCTATTTGAATTTTCTGGCCGTGCAATCGGGATAAGACATCAGCCAGTTTGGCACTGTATTGCGCCCGAATCCAATCTAATTTGAACCGGTTGGCCACAAACAAAGTGACCTTGGACAGGTCATCTGAAACCTGGGCAGTCAGGGGCTTGATCCATGTGTTGAACTGCTGCTCAGGAATCTCCTGAGCCAGCTCGTCAAGGCATACTTGCCACAGCGCTTGGCCGGCTTCGTCTGCGTCGGAGGGGTGCTGTCCGTTGCTCATTGGTGAGCGCCTAGGGTGTGGACAGATGGTTGTTTCATTGGACTCAAAAGTAACTTTATCAAGAGTTTATCCACATGCAAGTCGGACGGGTTGCACCATCATAAACCAGAAGTTTCAGGCGGGTCCAAGGATATTTTCAGGACAAAACCCTGCTAGGGTTTGCCAGCCCTTCGAAAGTTTGCGATAATCCGCGGTTTCCCCCAAAAATATCTGATTCAAAATGAAACGCACTTACCAACCCTCTAAAACACGCCGCGCACGTACACACGGCTTTTTGGTTCGCATGAAAACCCGTGGTGGCCGTGCTGTGATCAACGCACGCCGCGCTAAAGGTCGCAAGCGTTTGGCTTCTTAAGCCTGGTCTTTGCGCCTTGTTTGATCTGATGGCTTGATTGACTGGGTCTATTGACTTGTTTATCGGGCCATCCCATGACTCAACAGTGGTGTGCAGCGATTGAAAACCCGCCCTCAATTCCAAGCTGCCCTTGCTGGCGGCACGGTTTCTCGCACCCCACACTTCGCATTGCATCGCCTCAGCTTGCCTGAGTCTGGCTCAATTGCAGCCGACCTTCAGGTTAACGTTGCGCATCCCCCTCTCTTTCACCCGCAAGCTGTTTGGCTAGGTGCCATGGTGCCTAAAAGGTGGGCCCGACGTGCCGTCACTCGCAACACCATCAAGCGACAAATCTACGCCATCAGTGCGCAATTTGAAGTTCGACTGCCATGTGCCGCCCATGTAGTTCGCTTGCGTTCAGGGTTTGATCGCCAACAATTCATCAGCGCCACCTCCCCGCTTCTCAAACAAGCTGTCCGGCTTGAGCTAGAGCAGTTGTTCGAACACGCAGTCAACAAGCCATGATTCAGAACCTATTGATCGGCATTGTGAAAGGGTATCGCCTTTTCCTCAGCCCTTGGTTAGGATCGGCATGTCGGTTTGAGCCCACCTGCTCCATTTATGCCATCGATGCTTTACAGCAACATGGCGCCGGAGTTGGCAGTTATCTCACCCTCAAACGCATAGGCCGTTGCCAACCATGGTGCAACGGTGGACACGACCCGGTGCCCGAACAAGCACCAAAGTGGCTTTCGCGTTTATTGCATCACCCGTTAACTCACCCCTCTTCGAAGAAGTCTTCATGAACGATATCCGCCGCACCTTTTTATGGGTCATTTTTGGCTTCTCAATGGTTCTTCTATGGGACCAATGGCAGATTTACAACGGGCACAAAGCCACTTTCTTCCCAAAGCCTGTTGTCGCCTCGATTGAAAAGCCGGCTACTGCCAGTGCAGCAGCAGATGCGCCAGCTGCAAGCATCAACACCACACCCACAGCCATCACTGGGCCTAACGCAGCCAGCCCATCACAAGTGCCCGGTGTCTCAGCGGTTGCCGCCGCAATGCCCCACGAAAGCATTGATGTCACAACCGATGTCTTGAGGCTCAGATTTGACACGGAAGGTGGCTCGCTGCTGCGCTCTGAGTTCTTAAAATTTGGCGATCTTTTAGACAGCAAAAAATCTTTCGTTTTGTTGGACGAAAGCAAAGCCCGCGTCTATGTGGCGCAAACTGGCTTGATTGGCGGCGCATTTGCGACTCACAAAACGCCGATGAAGTTCACAGGCGAACGTGAACTCAAAGCAGGTCAAAACGAGATGACATTGAAGTTTGAATCTGCCGACATCGGTGGCTTGAAATTGGTCAAAACATACACCTTAACGCGGGGTAGTTACGCGTTGAAGGTAGCCCACCAGGTCGTTAACACGGGCACTGCCCCTGCGGCGCCTCAGTTGTACGTTCAACTGGTTAGAGATGGCAACAAGCCCGATGGCGAGTCTGCTTTTTATTCCACCTTCACCGGGCCTGCCGTTTACACAGACGCCAAGAAATACCAGAAGATCGAATTTACAGACATCGAGAAAAACAAGGCCGACTTCGAAAAGACCACGCAGCAAGGTTATGTGGCCATGGTTCAACACTACTTTGCATCAGCCTGGGTCTTGCCCGCGAATACAGCACGTGAGAACTTCGTGCGCAAAGTGGATGCCAATTTGTATTCTGTTGGCATGATCACGCCCTTTAACGAAGTGGCCCCAGGTCAATCTAAAACGCTGGATACCACCTTGTTTGTGGGTCCGCAGGAAGAGAAGATGCTTGAGGCTTTAACGCCTGGCTTGGAGTTGGTCAAAGACTATGGCTGGTTAACCGTTTTGGCAAAACCACTTTACTGGTTGCTAGATCGCTTGTTTGGCTTCTTGCAAAACTGGGGCTGGGCCATTGTGGCTTTGGTGTTCTTGCTCAAGTTGGCTTTCTATTGGCTCAATGCCAAGGCCTATGCCAGCATGGCCAAGATGAAAGCCATCAACCCGCGCATCATGGAGATGCGCGAGCGTCTAAAAGACAACCCACAGCAAATGCAGCAGGAGATGATGCGCATTTACCGCGAAGAAAAAGTCAATCCGATGGGCGGCTGCTTCCCCATCATGGTTCAAATTCCCGTGTTCATCGCGCTTTATTGGGTCTTGTTGTCATCCGTTGAAATGCGCAATGCGCCCTGGGTTGGCTGGATCCACGACTTGTCAGCCCCCGACCCCTATTTCATCTTGCCCGTGGTGATGACGCTCTCGACCATGCTGCAAACCGCACTCAACCCGGCACCACCAGACCCGATGCAAGCCAAAATGATGTGGATCATGCCCTTGGTGTTCAGCGTGATGTTCTTCTTTTTCCCATCAGGTTTGGTGCTCTACTGGATTACCAATAACATTTTGTCAATTGCACAGCAGTGGGTCATCAACACCAGAATGGGTGTACCACCGCAGTTCAATCTGCCAAAATTCAATTGAGCACCCTCTATTCAACAGCAAGCCCCCTTGGCTTGCATTGAAATGCACATCACAGGGCCGCGCATGCGGCCCTGTTGCTTTGTCTCATTGATTTTTTAACTTTATGACCGCCATGTTGTCTCGCCATCAAGATCCCATCATCGCCATTGCCACGGCTCCTGGCAGAGGCGCAGTGGGCATCGTGCGAATTTCCGGTCCTCACTTAAAAACTTGGGCAGAAGCTTTTTGCGGCAAGCCACTCCAAGCCAGACAAGCACATTACCTGCCATTCAACGACGACAAGGGTGAACCCATCGACCAAGGACTGGCCATCTTCTTTCCAGGCCCCCTCTCCTACACAGGTGAAGATGTCCTTGAGTTGCAAGCTCATGGCGGCCCTGTGGTTTTGCAATTGCTCTTAGCGCGATGCATTGAGTTGGCGGAGTCTCTTGACCTGCACACTGGCAATGCGCTGCTTCAAGGACTTCGATTGGCGCAACCTGGCGAATTCACACAACGCGCCTTTCTGAATGACAAAATTGATTTGGCACAAGCCGAGGCCATTGCCGATTTGATTGATGCATCCACCAGCGCTGCTGCACGCAGTGCCAGCCGATCGTTGGCCGGTGTGTTCTCTCAAGAAATTCACACCCTGCGCGACAGCTTGGTTCACTTACGGATGTTGGTAGAAGCCACTCTGGATTTTCCTGAAGAAGAAATTGATTTTCTGCAGAAGGCCGATGCGCAAGGTCAACTTGAGCGCTTGCAAATTCAACTTGACAATGTCTTGATGCGGACACAGCAAGGTGCGTTGCTTCGTGAAGGCATCAAGGTGGTCATTGCAGGGCAACCCAATGCCGGAAAAAGTTCACTGCTCAATGCATTGGCGGGCGCTGAGTTGGCCATCGTCACACCCATCGCAGGCACCACGCGTGATGTGGTTCAGCAAACCATTCAAATTGAGGGTGTTCCGATTCACATCATTGACACGGCAGGCCTACGCGAAGGTGAGGGCATTGATGAGGTGGAACAAATTGGCATTCAACGCGCGTGGGCGCAAATTGCAGGTGCAGATGCTGTCTTGTTTTTGCACGACCTGACGCGCAGTCATGATGCTGGGTATTTACAAGACGATTTGCAAATTCAAGAAAATCTGGCGGCGCAGCTTCCGGCTAGCGTGGCTTTGCTGAACATCTGGAACAAATTCGACCTTTCACCTTCAGCCCAAAAACCTTCTGGCAGTGATCACACTTCCAATGATATTTTTCTGTCTGCTAAAACAGGCTTAGGCATCGATCAACTTCGCTCCATGTTGCTCCAGACTGCTGGTTGGCTACCCGCCAATGAAGGCTTGTACTTGGCGCGCGAGCGTCATGTCCAAGCACTTAAGCGTGTTCAATCGCACATTGAAATGGCCGATGCGCATCTGCGCGCACAAGCCCAATCACTGGACCTGTTGGCGGAGGAATTGCGCTTGTCGCAAACGGCTTTGAATGAAATTACAGGCGAGTTCAACGCCGACGATTTGCTGGGCGTTATTTTCTCCAGCTTTTGCATTGGTAAATAGCACATGGCCAAGACCTCCGTCATCGATCGACCTGCGCCACAAAATCCCAAGTCATTGAGTGGCTTGCTGCCATTTTTAAAACCCTACAAATTGCAAATTGGTTTGGCCGTGGTCTTCTTGGTCTTGGCTGCCGCGTCAACCCTGATATTTCCAGTTGCTTTGCGCCAATTGATTGACAACGGTTTGCAGCACCCCGACCCCGGCGCACAGGCCATGGCATTGCGCGGCAATTTCATGATGCTGTTTGGCGTTGCCGTTGCACTTGGTTTATTTTCTGCGGCGCGCTTTTTCACAGTCAGTTGGCTGGGTGAACGCGTCACCACCGATCTGCGCAATGCGGTTTACAGCCATGTCTTACAGCAAAGCCCCGCATTTTTTGAAACCACGCCCACTGGCGAAGTCATCAGCCGCTTGGTGGCCGACACCACCTTGGTTCAAACCGTGGTGGGCAGTTCTTTGTCCATGGGCTTGCGCAATGCTGTCATGGGTGTGGGTGCTTTGGCCATGCTGGTGTGGGCGCACCCCACAGTCATGCTGCAACTGGTCGTGACTGTGGTGCTGGTCGTTTGGCCCGCCACGCTTTATGGTCGCCGCGTACGCCGTTTGTCACGCGCAAGCCAAGACCGCGTTGCCGATGCCAGCAGCATTGCCACAGCAATTTTGAATGCCATGCCGGTGGTGCAAAGCTACACGGCTGAAAATCGGGAAGCAGCGCGTTTTGCAAGCGCCACTGAACAAGGCTTTCAAACAGCCAGTCGGCGCACGCGCGCGCGATCGGTGTTGGTCGCCTTCATCATCATTGCCAATGCTGCTTTCTTGCTG
>CAIODE010000154.1 GCA_903856875.1 uncultured Burkholderiales bacterium | reverse complement strand
ATGTTCATTTGGATTCGCGCCACTTTTCCGCGTTTCCGTTATGACCAGATCATGCGTTTGGGTTGGAAGATTTTCATTCCAGTCACCTTGGTGTGGCTGTTGATTGTGGGCGGATGGTTGCTTTCGCCTTGGAACATTTGGAAATAACCGGGTTAAGACATGTCTACATTGGCTGTATCCAATTTTTCGCTCAAAGACTTTCTCAAGAGCTTCATGCTGTTTGAGTTGGTCAAAGGCATGGCCTTGACGGGGCGTTATGCGTTCCGTCGCAAGGTTACTTTGCAATTCCCCGAAGAGAAGACACCTTTGTCGCCTCGCTTTAGGGGCTTGCATGCGCTTCGCCGGTATGAAAACGGTGAAGAGCGTTGCATCGCTTGCAAGCTGTGTGAGGCTGTTTGCCCTGCAATGGCCATCACCATTGAATCTGAAGTTAGAACTGATGGCTCGCGCCGCACTACGCGCTATGACATCGATTTGACCAAGTGCATTTTCTGCGGTTTCTGCGAAGAAAGTTGCCCTGTCGATTCCATCGTGGAAACATCCATTCTGGAATACCACGGCGAGAAGCGCGGCGACCTCCACTACACCAAAGAAATGCTTTTGGCTGTCGGAGATCGCTATGAAAAAGACATTGCGCAGGCCAGAGCGGCCGATGCCAAATACCGTTGATCGGTTGATTTACAAAAACTAACAAGCGACAACCCATGGACGTCAAAACTGGTTTCTTTTATCTTTTCTCGGTGGTGCTGCTGTTTGCATCATTCCGAGTGGTGACTGCGCGCAACCCAGTGCATGCTGTGTTGTTTCTCATGCTGGCTTTCTCACAGGCTTCTGGGCTGTGGTTGTTGCTCCAAGCCGAGTTCTTGGCCATGGTCTTGGTCTTGGTTTATTTGGGTGCCGTGATGGTGCTGTTCTTGTTTGTGGTCATGATGCTTGACATCAACTTAGACACCTTGCGTGAAGGCTTCTGGAAACACTTTCCCTTGGCAGCTTCTTTGGGGGCCTTGATTGCACTTGAGATGGCTGCTGTGCTGATGAGTGGTTTTAGAACTTCTGAGGCCCCCAGAGTGGCGTCAGCAGTGGGTCAAATGGGTCCTCAAATTTCCAACAGCAAGGCACTGGGGATCTTGCTGTACACCGAATACCTCATGCCCATACAAGTGGCGGCGGCTATTTTGTTGGTGGCCATGATTGCCGCCATTGCACTCACCCTGCGTCAACGCAAAGACAGCAAAGCCATCAGCGCATCAGAGCAAGTGCACGTTCGTGCCAGCGATCGCTTGGTCATTGTCAAAATGGACGTTGTGAAAGTAGGGGAAGCGCCCAAAGCGCCAGAAGCGCCTGCCGATGCTGAAGCCCCGAAGGAGAACAAATCATGACTTTGACATTGGGACACTATTTGTCACTTGGCGCCATGTTGTTTGCTTTGGCAGTCATCGGTATTTTCTTGAACCGAAAGAATTTGATTGTGTTGTTGATGGCCATTGAGCTGATGCTCTTGGCGGTCAATATGAATTTTGTGGCTTTCTCTCACTACTTGGGTGACATGCACGGACAAGTTTTCGTGTTCTTCATCTTGACAGTGGCAGCGGCCGAATCCGCCATCGGTTTGGCCATCTTGGTGCTTTTGTTCCGCAACATGAACAGCATCAATGTGGATGAACTTGATTCGCTCAAGGGTTAAGAGGTTAAAAGAACATGAGCCAAACCCTCAACGCTTCAACGCTGCTTGCAGTGCCTATGGCCCCTTTGGTGGGCGCTTTGCTGGCAGGCATTTTCGGTACTCAATTGGGTGGTAACTGGATCGGTCGCCGCCTCACACACACCCTCACTATATTGGGCGTGCTCATTGCCTTCATTTTGTCGGCCTCTACTTTGAAGAGTGTGGCCATTGACGGTGCTCGCTTCAATGAAACCCTTTATACGTGGATGACCGTTGGCGGTCTTCGCATGGAAGTGGGTTTTATGGTTGATGGCCTCACAGCCATGATGATGTGTGTCGTCACCTTTGTGTCGCTCATGGTGCACATCTACACCATTGGCTACATGGATGAAGACGAAGGCTACAACCGTTTCTTTGCCTATATTTCATTGTTCACCTTCTCCATGTTGATGCTGGTCATGAGCAACAACATGTTGCAACTGTTCTTTGGCTGGGAAGCTGTGGGCTTGGTGTCTTATTTGCTGATTGGTTTTTGGTTCAACAAACCCACCGCCATTTTTGCCAACATGAAAGCCTTCTTGGTGAATCGAGTGGGCGACTTCGGATTCATTTTGGGCATTGGCCTGATTGCCGCTTATGCGGGCACCTTGAACTACACAGAAGCATTTGCCAAAGCTGCCGATCTCAGTGCCCTCACATTGCCTGGCACGTCATGGATGTTGGTCACTGTCATATGCATTTGCTTGTTCATTGGGGCCATGGGCAAGTCGGCGCAGTTTCCCTTGCATGTCTGGTTGCCAGACTCTATGGAAGGCCCCACACCCATCTCTGCCTTGATTCACGCAGCCACCATGGTGACTGCGGGTATTTTCATGGTGGCGCGCATGTCGCCTTTGTTCGAGTTGTCTGAAACTGCTTTGAACTTCATCATGATCATTGGTGCCATCACGGCCTTGTTCATGGGCTTCTTGGGCATCATTCAAAACGACATCAAGCGCGTGGTCGCTTATTCCACCTTGTCGCAACTGGGCTATATGACTGTGGCCTTGGGCGCCTCCGCTTACTCCGTGGCCGTGTTCCACCTCATGACGCATGCTTTCTTCAAAGCCTTGCTGTTCTTGGGCGCCGGCTCGGTCATCATGGGCATGCACCACAACCAAGATATCCGCTACATGGGCGGTGTGCGCAAGTACATGCCGATTACTTGGATCACGTCTTTGCTGGGTTCCTTGGCCCTCATTGGTACGCCTTTCTTCTCAGGCTTTTACTCCAAAGACAGCATCATTGAAGCGGTGCACGAAAGCCATTTGGCTGCGGCCGGCTTTGCTAACTTTGCGGTGTTGGCTGGTGTGTTCGTCACGGCCTTCTATTCTTTCCGCATGTATTTTTTGGTCTTTCATGGCAAAGAGCGCTATGACCAGAACCCCGATACGCACCACGGCCATCACGACGATCACCATGATGACCACGGCCACGACAGCCATGGCCCTCATGAGTCACCTT
>CAIODE010000153.1 GCA_903856875.1 uncultured Burkholderiales bacterium | reverse complement strand
TTTGCGCGTGATATTCAACCTGCCAGAACTTTTGCGATTCAGGCGCAATTTAGGCGTGATCACATTTTTCTATGTGCTGATGCATGCGCTTTGCTATAGCGTGTTTGACATGGGCCTTGAGTGGGATGAGATTGCCTTGGACATTGCCAAGCGGCCGTTTATTGCGGTTGGTTTTGCAGGTGCCGTGCTGCTCAGTGTGTTGGCTGCAACATCCTTCAATGCGGCCATCAAAATGTTGGGGGCAGTGCGCTGGCGCAAGTTGCACCGCATGGTCTACGGCATTGCGTTGCTGGCCATTTTGCATTTCTTCTGGATGAGGTCTGGCAAAAAGAACTTCACAGAAGTTTTGATTTACGCCGGCATCTTAGGCGTCTTATTGGGTTGGCGAGTTTGGCACGCTGCAAAACTGCGGCGTCAGTCAGTCCCTTGAAAGCGGCCATTAGGCCCTTGAATCAAGGTGCCAAATGTTCACCTTGGAAGGTGTCCGCCGCTGTTTCACGCTCGCGAATCAAATGCACTTGATGGCCATCAACCAGCACTTCGGCTGCACGGCCTCGGGTGTTGTAGTTGCTTGACATGCTCATGCAGTAAGCGCCTGCCGACAGCACAGCCAAGGTGTCGCCGGCTTGGACATTGAGTTCGCGATCACGGCCAATCCAATCGCCACTTTCACACACTGGGCCAACCACATCTACCAAGCTGGTTGCACCAGCGCGTGGGCTGACGGGCACAATTTGGTGAAATGCTTGGTACATGGCAGGACGGGGCAAGTCGTTCATGGCGGCATCAATGATGCAAAAATTCTTTTGCTCGCCTGGCTTCATGAACACCACGTCAGACAAGCACACACCTGCGTTGCCGACCAAGGAGCGACCTGGCTCAATCATGAGTTGCCGCTGACCATAGCCACGCGCATCTAACT
Organism: uncultured Burkholderiales bacterium; assembly: GCA_903856875.1. Taxonomy (GTDB): domain Bacteria; phylum Pseudomonadota; class Gammaproteobacteria; order Burkholderiales; family Burkholderiaceae_C; genus Limnohabitans_A. The sequence goes on along the minus strand of CAIODE010000153.1, from coordinate 5,411 downwards.
TTGCCAGCAGTTGTTGCCATAAGGCATCTGCAGCAGGTGGTGTATCGCCGTTGTAGTTGATGCCCAAGCCGCCGCCAAAGTCAATGTGGTGAATGGGAATGCCTGCCGCTTCAATGTCGGTCACCAAATCAAGAATCCGGTCCATGGCGTCCAAATACGGTGTGGCTTCTGTGATTTGCGAGCCAATGTGGCAATCGATGCCCACCACAGCCAAGCCTGGCAAGGCAGCTGCGCGCTTGTAAGTTTGAACCGCACTTTCGTGTGCAACGCCAAATTTGTTGCCTTTGAGGCCCGTTGAAATGTAGGGGTGTGTCTTGGGGTCGACGTTGGGGTTGACGCGCAAACTGACAGGCGCTTTTGTTTGCAGTGACAAGGCAACTTCGTTGAGCACTTCCAGCTCTGCTTCGCTTTCTACATTGAAGCAAGCAATGCCGAGCTCGAGGGCTTGTTTCATTTCTGCGCGTGTTTTGCCAACACCCGAAAAAATGATTTTCTCAGGTGCACCACCTGCTGCCAAAACGCGGGCCAACTCTCCGCCCGAGACAATGTCAAAGCCACAACCGGCTTTGGCGAAGACCTGCAGCACGGCCAAATTGGAGTTGGCCTTCATGGCGTAGCAAATTTGCACTCTGCGGCCTGCAAAGCCACGCTGGTAGGCCGCCAGTGCCGACAGCATGGATGCTTTGGAATAAGCAAAGACCGGCGTGCCAAATTGGGCAGCGATATCGGCAAGCTTCACGTTCTCCATGCACAAGGTATTGGCTTGGTAAGCAATGTGAGGCTGTCCAGGAAGGGTGTTGGCGTTCATGGTTTTGTGGCGGGAGGTGTCAGGGGGGCGGGGACTGCTGGCGCCTCGCTTTGAAAACGAGGTGTTAAAGTTTGGAGCAAAGTGGCGCGGTCTGCCGACAAGGGGTCTTGGGGATGAACCAGAGGCCCTTTTTGACCGCAGGCAGTCAAAGCCACCGCACAAACGCCAAGGGTTTGGGCAATGACTAAAATTCTCAAAACTTTGAACATGTCACGGATTGTAATGACCGACCTTGAATTTCTGGATACGGCTGAACGCCTTTTGTCTCGCATTGAGACAAGTTGCGATCGAATCAACGATGATACCGATGCCGACATCGACAATCAGAGGGTGGGCGGCATGATTACCATCACCTTTGCCAACCGCAGCCAAATCATTGTGAATTTGCAAAAACCCCTGCATGAGGTGTGGCTTGCCGCTAAGTCTGGGGGGCACCACTACAAATTCAAAGACGGCACTTGGCAGGACACCAAAGGCGAGGGCGAGTTTTTTGAAAACCTCTCTCGCTTTGGCTCAGCTCAGTCGGGGCAGTCGCTGAATTTCTAATTGAACCTCTCATTCAGCTCATCACTGATCTGGTTCAATTACGGAACAAATCCAGAATCCGTTTTTTCTCATCGGGCTCAGGCAAGGTGCCACCCTTTTCGTTGCCCAAGCCTAGGCTGGTGACGCCACTGCCTTTGGCATATTCTTCAAAGTACCAATCGCCATTCACGTACAACACGCCTTCGGGCGCGATGGCGTCCATGACGGGCATGTTTTTGAGGGCGGTTTCCATGAAACTGATCCAAACAGGCAAACTCAAGCCGCCGCCTGTTTCGCGATCGCCCAGTTTGCGGGGTGTGTCATAGCCAATCCAAACCACAGCCGTCAAATTTCGGTGATACCCGGCAAACCAAGCATCCATAGAGTCGTTGGTGGTCCCGGTTTTGCCGTAAATGTCGTCACGCTTTAAAGCAACGCGTGCTTTGGCCGCGGTGCCTGAGCGAGTGACTTCTTGCAGCAAACTGGTCATGACAAACGCATTGCGGGGTGTGATGGCGCGATTGGCTTCGTTGACCATTTGCGGCGGACTGTCGACCAAAATCTTGCCCTTGTGATCGGTGACGCGCGTGATCATGTGCGGTTGAACGCGCATGCCGCCATTGGCAAACACCGAATACCCCGTGGCCATTTGCATGGGGGTGACGGAGCCAGCGCCCAAAGCCATGGTCAGGTAGGCGGGGTGTTTGTCTTCGTCAAAACCAAATTTGGTGACCCATTCTTGGGCATTGCGGGTGCCCACAGATTGCAAAATGCGAATGGAAATCATGTTTTTCGATTTGGCCAAACCTTTGCGAAGTGTCATCGGGCCTTCGAAGGTACCGTCGTAATTTTTAGGCTCCCAAGGCTGCCCCCCTGTGACGCCAGCATCAAAAAACAAAGGCGCATCGTTGATCACGGTTGCAGGGGTGAACCCTTTTTCCAAAGCAGCCGAATAAATGAAGGGCTTGAAGCTAGAGCCAGGCTGGCGCCAAGCTTGAATGACGTGGTTGAATTTGTTCTTGGCAAAATCAAAACCGCCCACCAGCGCTCTGACCGATCCGTCTTGCGGGCTGATGGCCACAAAGGCACCTTCAACTTCAGGCAGTTGGGTGATTTCCCAAGTGCCTTTGGGCGTTTGAACCACTCGAATCACAGCGCCGCGTTTGATTTTGATGTTCGGACCCGCCTTGTCAGAAAGGCCAGACTGGGCGGGTTTCAAGCCGTCGCCAGTAATTTCAAGCTGCTCTGCATTTTGGCGAATGGCCACAATTTTCTTCGGATTGGCTTCCAACACCACAGCCGACATGACATCGCCATTGTCGGGGTGGTCGTCCAGCACTTCATCGATGGCGTCCTCCATCTCCTTGGGATTGGTGGGCAACTCAATGAATTTTTCGGGGCCGCGGTAAACCTGCCGACGCTCAAAGTCCATGATCCCTTGACGCAAAGCCTGATAGGCCGCATTTTGTTCTGTCGATTGCAGCGTGGTGTAAACGTTCAGACCCCTTGTGTACGTCTCTTGGCCGTACTGAGCAAACATCATCTGACGCACTGTCTCAGCCACGTACTCTGCATGAATTCGACTCTTGTCGTTGTTGGGCCGGATGCGCAGGGGCTCTGCCTTGGCTTCCAAGGCCTGCTTGGCGGTGATGAAATTGTTATCTTCCATTCGCTCGATGATGTACAACTGCCTTGAGCGTGCACGTTTTGGATTGCTGATGGGGTTGTAAGCCGATGGCGCTTTGGGCAGTCCTGCCAGCATGGCGGCCTCTGCAATGGTGATGTCTTTGAGTGACTTGCCAAAATAAGTTTCGGCGGCAGAAGCAAAGCCGTAGGCCCTGTTACCTAAGAAAATTTGATTCATGTAGATCTCGAGAATTTGATCTTTGGTCAACAAATGTTCGAGCTTGAATGTGAGCAAAATTTCATAAATTTTGCGGGTGTATGTTTTTTCGGTGGACAAATAAACATTGCGCGCCACTTGCATCGTAATGGTTGATGCGCCTTGGCTCTTGCGTTTGCCCAAATTGGCAATGCCCGCCCGAATCAGTCCCAAATAGTCCAGTCCACCGTGTTGGTAAAAGCGCGAATCTTCGATCGACAATACCGCGTCTTTCATCACTTGTGGAATTTCTCTGATGGGGGTGAGATTGCGCCGCTCTTCGCCAAACTCACCCATCAGTAAGCCGTCTGCTGTGTAAATGCGCAAGGGTAATTTGGGGCGGTATTCCGCCAGATCGGAAGTGTCGGGCAGTTGGGGATAAGCCATCACCATGGCCACACCCACCACCATCAACACGGACAACAAACCCGCAAACACAAGGCCGACGGCCCAAAGGCACACACGCAATGCCCAGTGCAATCTTGGCGCTTCCATCAAGTCGGATTGTTCAGAAGATTTTGATTTGGATTTTTTGGACATGTCTTAAGCGGAAAAAACCGCTGACCGCATTGTCAAAAGGGCCTAGCAGGGGGGGCTGAATTTGAACGTTGCAGAAAGCAACTGGATTGAGAGGAATTGTAGTCCTTTCGAGTGCCAGGGGCGGGTCCAATCAAAGCACTGTTTCTTGTCTATGAAAGTGATCCTGTGCTGTCATTTCCCTCACGCACGCCAGCCGCCTCTTTGCGGTTTGTCGTCAGTCCTATTTTCATCCCCTTTGATGCCTTCCCCAAGCCCCATCCAAGCAGCCCTGTCAACTCAAACTCAAGCGCTGTCAAGGTTTGGTCGGTGTTGGCCGTTCAACACGCTAGGGTGCTGTATCGCAGGGATGCGGATTTGGTGCCACTCATATCGCAATTGAGGAAAGATTGTCTTGAAGCGAGGCCAAACCCGACCGTGCTCATGCTTGAGCCCCCTGAAATTTGGGCGAGTGATGTGCATTGCCAAGCGCATTGGGGTCCCGAGGACATTGCGGCCGAATGTTGGCTAGAGGCGGCTGCCGCACTCCAATTGCCAGTGGCCGAGTTGACATTGGACTTTGCAGTTCATTCAAGCCCAATGGGCAGTTGGTTGGCGCGATGCAGGGCTTGTCCTAGAAGCTTGGCCAAGGCGTACACAGCACAATTCAATGCGCTAGACCTCCAACTTGAAGCCATCACTTGTGTCTCCCAAAGCAAGGAGCTGGGTGAGGCTTGGGGGCTACTGCCAAGCGTCATGGCTGAGGCATTCCGACTGCCTAACAAGGACGAGTTGGCAAGTCAGTATTTCAATGTGTTCAAAGAAATCAAGCCATGCTGAACTTGCTGCGTTATTCGCAACGTGAACTTCGCAAGTTTCACATTGAAATGATGATGGCTTTTGGCATCGGTATGCTATTGGCTGCAGTCCTGATTGTTTTGGAAGAAGCTGATGCGCAACAAGAAATGGCGCAGTACATTTCTCATTTGCCAAGCTTTGGCGCAGTGCAACAACCGCAAGGGATGACTGACATCCAAATAGCCAAGGCTCAAGTTGAATTGGCACATTTGAAATCGCGCGTGAATTTCTTAACGCGTCGGCAGGAAGAGCGAGACGATTTGAACGATGTACAAGCTATTTTGTTAGAAAACCATGGCAGTCAAAAAGGCTTAATGGCTGATTTGCAAAGCTTGCAATGGCAGCACGGACAACTGGAGTTTGAGGGCCTCAGCGAAGACGCTGAAAAGTGGCAGGCCCTGATGAACGACATGACCCGGTTTGATCGGTGGAAAACAGCGCCCCAAATGCTTCATGCTCATCGGGCCATGACCAAGCCCTCGCACAGTAGGGCCAGTTTGGTAGAAGTCAAACTGAAGGCCAGCCTGTGGGCGCATGCTTCGAATGCGCCGGTCCTTAAGGCTGAGCCATGAACAGGCATGAGCTCAAAAACCTAGTCATGCGCAAGTGTGTGTCGGTGCTTTCAATCGCATGGCCTCAGGCTGCTTTTCGTTGGCGCAATGGCAGCTTGTTTCACAGTGTCTGGGCACGAGTTGGGCGCGGCAGTTTTGTGGCTGGATTGTGCGTGGTGTGTATTTGGGGCGTCTGGCAAACTATGGCGGCCGCAGGATGGATTCAAACGCATCGCATGCAGTGGCAGCAGATGGCAAGGGCACAAGTGAC
>CAIODE010000152.1 GCA_903856875.1 uncultured Burkholderiales bacterium | reverse complement strand
GTGAATTATTTGATGGCCACCCAAAAGCCTTTGGCAAACTGAAACAGCAAGGCCACCCCGTATGAAGTTTGAAAACATTCAGGCCGTCTTATTTGACCTTGATGGCACACTCATTGACAGTGCGCCAGACTTAGGCGCAGCCGTCGATCAGATGCGGGTGGACCGCGGCATGACTTCTTTGCCGCTAATGCATTACCGGCCCATGGCGGGTGCAGGTGCCCGCGGCATGATTGGCTTGGCGTTTGGTTTCACACCCGAGCATCCCGAATACGACGCCATGAAAGAAGAATTCTTTCGCAATTACGAAGCCTGCATGACGCAGCGAACTTTTGCTTTTGAGGGTGTTGTCCAAATGATCGACGCACTGGTTGCGGCTCATTTGCCCTGGGGCGTTGTGACCAACAAATCCAAACGCTTTGCAGAGCCGCTGACTCAGGCCATGCCACTTTTTAAAACGGCGGCCGTGGTCATCAGTGGCGACACCACGCCCTACGCCAAACCACACCCTGAACCCTTGCTAGAGGCCGCAAGGCGTTTGGGTATTGCACCGACTGCTTGCGTGTATGTGGGCGATGATGAGCGGGACATCGTGGCTGGACTCGCTGCTGGCATGAAAACCGTGGCGGCCACTTATGGTTACTTGGGCGCACAAAGCGATGTCCAAAAGTGGCAGGCCCATGCTCACATTCAATCGCCTCTTGAGCTTGATGACTTGTTTCCAGACGGAAGTGCATTGAAAAAAATCTGAAGACCCGCTAGGGCTGGAAAAATTTTCACACCAATCTGCACTTTCGGGCACCTCAAACTATCAAGCTTTGAACCTGTTCGGGTTCTGGAGACTGTCAAAACGGAAGACCCCCGTTATGATTTCGGCAACTTAAATGATTCAGCAACAGGAGTTTTCATGAGCAATGTGATTTGGTCTGGTGGCGTCGAGCATTGGACAAAAAAGGGTGACATCAATCTGTTTCTCTGGCAAAAGAAGGCCTCGCCCAAGGTGCCCTATGCAGGGACCATTTTCTTTGTCCACGGATCATCGATGGCCTCACAGCCCACATTTGATTTATCGGTTCCTGGCCGTCCTTATTCTTCCGTCATGGATTGGTTCAATGAGCGCGGCTTTGACACATGGACCATGGACAACGAAGGCTATGGACGCTCGGACAAACACCGCCCTATCAATTCTGACATCGCCAATGGCGCTGAAGACTTGGCTGCTGGCAGTGAATACATCTTGAAGCACTCCGTGTCGCAAAAGCTGCACATGTACGGCATTTCTTCGGGTGCCTTGAAGGCTGCTTTGTTTGCACAAAACCACCCAGAGCGAATTGGCAAATTGGCTTTAGATGCGTTTGTCTGGACAGGCGAGGGCAGCCACACCCTTGAGCAACGCCGCAAAAAATTACCAGAGTTTCTGGCCAAAAATCGCCGCCCCATTGATCGTGCATTTGTGCACAGCATTTTTGACCGCGATCATCCTGGTACGGCCGATGAAGCTACCATCAGCGCATTTGCCGATGCCATTTTGACTTTAGACGATTCCATGCCCACTGGCACTTATGTTGACATGTGTTCTAAATTGCCAGTGGTCGACCCGCTCAAAATCACAGTACCCACCATTGTTTTGCGCGGTGAGTACGACGGCATTGCAGGGCTTGATGACCTGATCGATTTTTACAAATTACTACCCAACACAGACAAGCAGTTCAATGTGATGGCGGGTATTTCTCACGCCAGTTTCCAGCAGAAAAACTACATGATGGTTTATCACATTCTGCACAGTTACTACACCATGCCTGCACCAAGCTACAGGGGATAAGTTATGCACTACTTTGTTCGACAGTTGTGCCGAGTTGCACTGCTGAGTTTGGTGTGTGGAACCACAGCTACGGCTGCTTTGGCGCAGGCTTATCCCAACAAGCCCATTAAATTGATCGTGCCATTTGCACCGGGAGGTTTCACCGACGTTGTGGCGCGCATACTGGGACAGAAACTTTCAATTT
>CAIODE010000151.1 GCA_903856875.1 uncultured Burkholderiales bacterium | reverse complement strand
TTTGCGCGTTGATGGCAATGACTATTTGTTCAATGTCGTGGCTGACGCGCGTGAGCGGGCCAATTTGGGCAAACACATGCCAGAGAAGCTTCAGGCATTGAAAACGCTTTGGGAAACATGGAATGCGTCGATGCCGCCCATTCCAGCCGATGCCACCATCAGCTTGGGTTTCTCAAACAAAGACATGCCGCAGCGTTGACAGTTCAAGCCGCCTGAAGTCTCACAATGGGCGCTTCTTTGATGGGCAAGTTAATCAGGGCTGCCATGGCTGACAAAGCTATGTCTGCCCACCACATCCATTGGTAGTCATGGTTGGCTTCAAAGACCAATCCGCCGAGGTAAGCACCTAAAAAGCCGCCAATTTGGTGTGACAACAAGGTGAGGCCAAATAGCGTGGCCAAATACCGAATGCCAAAAAGTTTGCCCACCAAGGCGGCAGTTGGGGGCACTGTGGCCAACCAAGTCAAGCCCAAGCCCACTGCAAACGCGTAGAAAGTCCATTCCGTTTTGGGCGCCGCCAAGTACAGAGCAATGAGTACAGCCCGCGAGCCATACATCACGGCCAACACGTATTTGCTGCGATAAAGATTGATGCAAGAACCTGCAAACAAGCTGCCCACAATGTTGGCCAAACCAATGAGGGCCAATGACCAACTGGCAACAGTAGGAGACAGCCCACACAAGCCGACCTCGGTGGGCAAATGGGTGACTAAAAAAGCGATGTGAAAGCCGCAGGTAAAAAACCCTAGGTGCAGCAACAAGTAGCTGGGGTTGCGTACCGCATCTGCAAGGGCTTTTTTCAAACCACCCTCGGGATCAGGCGCTTTGCTGGGTGCATGGGTGTCATTGGTCAGGCGGTTGAGCAATGGAATAGCCAGCAAGGCCACAGCGGCCATGGTCCACATGGTGCTCATCCAACCCACCCACTGAATCAGTTTGCCAATGATGGGGGCAAAGACAAATTGCCCAAAAGAGCTGCCTGCATTGATGATGCCAGAGGCCGTGCCGCGTGATGTTGCAGGCATGCGCTGAGCAACAGCACCTAGCAAAACGGAAAAACTACAAGCACCCGATCCAATGGCAGTCAGTAAGCCCAAGGTGAGAATGAGACCTAATTGGCTTGAGACGAAAGGGGTGAGTGCCGAGCCCAAAACCAAGATAAGCAAGCCAGACAGCAAGACAGGTCGAGGGCCGAATTTATCGGCACATGCGCCGGCAATGGGTTGAACAGCACCCCATACAAATTGCCCTATGGCCATGGCCAAACTGATGCTCACAATGCCTAAGCCGGTATCAGTGTTGAGGGGCCCCACATACAGACCCATCGATTGGCGCGTTCCCATGGTGATCATGAGAATGGCTGCAGCCATCAGCGTCGTCATCCAAACACCGGGATGATTCATGCTTGGAAAGAGTTTCATGCTTGCCTTAAAAATTGAAACAGGTCTGCTGAAAATTGTTCAGGCTTTTCAAAGTAGGGCAGTGCACCACTTTCATAGACTGTGAAGCGCCAGTTTTCTGAAGAGG
>CAIODE010000150.1 GCA_903856875.1 uncultured Burkholderiales bacterium | reverse complement strand
TGAATCCAAATGGCCTGGTTCTGAGCACTGAAAAAGGGGGAAGCGTGAAATCAAACCCACCCGTATTTGGGGGTGCGCTGCTCTTTGGCCAAGAACTGCGCTTGTTGTAACCACCCATGATTTGGCTTGGGCGTATGGACACAAGCCCGAACTGTAACACAAATGTTTTAAAAGCCGTCTTACTTTTTATAAGAACTTGGCAATCAGGGTGAGGATAAAGCTCAATAGCAAGGTGCTGGTTAGGGGAATGAACCATTCTCGGCCAAACAATTTGAAATGAAAATCTCCGGGCAGTTTGCCCAAACCCATTTTTTCAAGCCAAGGTCGCACCCAGCTGATCAACAGCAGTGCCAAAAAGGTCACGATCACCCATCTAAGCATGTGCTGAGTCTCTTTTCACAGTTTGTGACTGCGGTCGCCCACAGCAAAACCTTGGGCCTGCCAATGAGCGTGGGTGGCAAAACCCAGCACCTTGAACAACTCACCCATTTCGTGCTCATTGATCAATTTGATGGCCTGCGCCCGCTGAGCTAAACCAGATTCGGCCATTCTCTCGGCCAGGCCTAGGTTCAATAAAAACCTGGCTTGGCTGGTGTAACCCAAGACCTGAAGCCCTGCATCTTGACCCGCCAAGGCCATGCCAGTGAAGTTCACGTGGGCCGTGATGTCCTTCAAACCAACCGCTTCCAAGGGATTGACATCGGCCTTGTGCGCCTGGTGGCACATCAAAGTGCCCATGTGCCGCTCCGGATGAAAAAACTCAGCCTCAGGGAAACCATAGTCCAAGAAAAACGCGGCGCCGCCCTTCTCGCTGGCCAGCAGTCGCTCGGCCAAGCTGGCCACAAAGGCTTCGCCTTGCGGCTGAATTTCGGTCAGGTAGTCGTGTTCGCCTACGGGCTCTAGTGGAGGCCTTAAAAGGGTAGGACGTTCTTCCCAAGCCAAGCCATCAGAAGAGCCTGATTGAGAGACCACCACCACACCCCGTTCATGCCACTTGCCTTCGATTCTGTGAAGCAACTTGACTGGCATGGCATCAAGCACTTCATTGCCCACCACCACGCCTTGTAAACTTTCCGGCCACTTGTTCAGCCATTTCACCTGGTCTCCAAACTCTGCCAACAGCGACTGCTGCCGTGCTTTTAAAGTGCTGGACACATCCATGATGTTGTACCGCTTGACTTCGCAACCCAAGCGCTTGAGTTCACTCAGCAACTGGTGCGCCAAAGCCCCACTGCCTGCGCCAAATTCCCAAACTTCATCGGTGCCCGTAGCCTTCAAAGCTTCGGCCACTTGCTGGGCCAGCGCTGCGCCAAACAAGGGCGAAAGCTCGGGTGCCGTCACAAAATCGCTGCCCGACTGGGGCATGTTGCCAAACTTGGGCTGCTGATTGGCGTAGTAACCCAAGCCCGGCTCGTACAAAGCCAAAGCCATGAATTGATCAAACGGCAGCCAGCCTTGAGCCGCCAAAATGGCCTTGTGCACCCGCACCAGCATGGCGGTCGTTAAACTATGCGCTTCTGTCATTGCCCTTGATTGTCCCCGAATGTCGGCTTCTTTTTCTTCCGCCCCCCGCACGGCCCTGGTCACAGGCGCCGGCAAGCGCTTGGGCAGAGAAATTGCCTTGGGCCTGGCTCGTGCAGGGTGGCGTGTGGCGGTGCACTACCGAAGCTCTGAAGCTGAGGCGCTTCAAACGGCAGCCGATTGCATGCAGGCTTTTGCACAATGGCAGGCACAAGCCGGGTTGAAAGCCAATGCCTCTGATGCTTCTGTTGCTGATACAGGTACTCAGGTCCAACTGCAAAATTTTATTTTTAAAGCCGATTTGGCCAACGAAGAAGCCACCCGCAAACTGCTACCGCAAGTGGTCAGCCAATTAGGTCGCGTCGATGCCGTCATCAACAGCGCAGCGCTGTTCGAGCACGACGACGTTCAGAGCTTCAGCTACGCCAACATGGCGCAGCACTGGGCCAGCAACACGGGCGCTGCCATTGTGTTGGCGCAGGCTTTGCACCAACACTGCCAATCGCGCGGCGCCCAAGCTGCCGAAGCCGTGGTGATCAATATGCTCGATCAAAAGCTTTGGAACCCCAATCCCGATTTTTTAAGCTACACCTTGTCGAAAGTCGCTTTGGAAGCGGCCAACACCTTGCTCGCTCAAGCGCTAGCGCCACTGGTTCGCGTGGTTGGCGTGGCCCCTGGCCTCACGCTCACCAGCCACATGTTGGACGACGATAAGTTTCAAAAACTTCACACACTTAGCCCCTTGGGTCGCTCCTCATCTGTTGAAGATGTGGTCAGCACCGTGGTGTTTGCAGTGCACAACCGCGCCATGACAGGCACCACCTTGTTGGTCGATGGCGGACAGCACTTGATGAAG
>CAIODE010000149.1 GCA_903856875.1 uncultured Burkholderiales bacterium | reverse complement strand
GGGCAAAAAACACCACCTTGTGGGTTTAAATCTTTGGCCAGAAGTTCAACAGCTTGGCTCATGAACAGGTTCTTTCTTGAATTAAACGCGTGTCAACCAATGAGCGTATTTGGGATTCTTGCCGTTCACGATGTCAAAGAAACCGGACTGGATTTTTTCAGTGATGGGGCCGCGGCTGCCGGCGCCAATTTCAATGCGGTCAAGTTCGCGAATGGGTGTGACTTCTGCGGCAGTACCCGTGAAGAAGGCTTCGTCGCAGATGTAAATTTCATCGCGTGTGATGCGCTTCTGAACAATCTCAAGCCCCAGGTCTTTGGCAATGTGGAACACCGTGTTGCGGGTGATGCCGTTCAAAGCGCCAGCCGACAAGTCGGGGGTGTAGATCACGCCGTCTTTGATCACAAAAATATTTTCGCCAGCACCTTCGGACACGAAGCCGGAGGTGTCGAGCAACAAAGCTTCGTCATAGCCCTCATCGACTGCTTCCATGTTGGCCAAGATGGAGTTGGTGTAGTTGCTCACCGCTTTGGCCTGTGTCATGGTGATGTTGACGTGGTGGCGCGTAAAGCTGGAAGTTTTGACGCGAATGCCGCGCTTCAAGCCTTCTTCGCCCAAGTAAGCGCCCCAGGTCCATGCGGCCACCATTAAATGGATGGTGTTGCCTTTGGGGCTGACGCCTAATTTCTCTGAACCAATCCAAGTTAAAGGACGGATGTAACCACTTTCCAAATTGTTTTCACGCACCACTGCTTTTTGGGCCTCGCACACTTCTTCTTTGGTGAAGGGCAATTTCATGCGCAAGATTTTGGCGCTGTTGAACAGGCGGTCGGTGTGTTCTTGCAAACGGAAAATGGCCGTGCCATCGATGGTTTTGTAGGCGCGAACGCCTTCAAAGGCGCCGCAGCCGTAGTGCAGGGTGTGGGTTAAGACATGGATTTTGGCGTCGCGCCATTCAACCATCTTGCCGTCCATCCAAATTTTGCCGTCACGGTCTTCCATCGAGGGTGTTGCGGTGCTCATTGTTGTGTCCTTTGTTGCCAGATTCGCAGAGTGTTCATTTTAAGAGCCTTATCGGCCTGATTTCCCAGACTTCCCTGACTTTAAGCGGGTCTTAGAGAGAAGCTGTGGATTCTTCGGTTTCAGGCTGTTGAGGCCGAGTCATGTCCCATGTTTGCAGCTTGCCAGCTTTGAATGTGCAAATCACAAAGGAGTCACCTGAATCGGTCCATTTGAAGATTTCGGGCTGGGCGTTTTCTTCTGTCAATCGCTCTCCCAAAGACTTGGTCATGGCGATGACGTGCATCAGGTTGGCCCCTTTTTTGAGTTTGGCATTGAGCATGACAGCGCTCGCGACATGCCCCACAGGCCGGTTGGATGCCCGGCTTAAGACGGTGACCATGCGTGTGAAATGCAACAAAATCCACATGACGACAGCGCCTGTAGACACTGCCACGCCCGGCCATTTGTACTGGTGCCAGGCACCAGCGACAAAGACAATGACCCCGATGGGGACCAGTATTTTGGAAAAGTTCATGGCGGGATCTTAAAGTCCCCGAACACAATTCATGGCGTCTTCAATGCGGTCAACCGGATAAATGGTGAGGCCTTCAAAGTTCTTGTCGTTCTTTTTGGGCGCGTTGGCCTTTGGCACCACAGCCACGGTAAAGCCCAACTTGGCAGCTTCTTTGAGGCGCTCTTGACCGCGGGGTGCTGGGCGCACCTCACCTGCCAAACCGACCTCGCCAAAGGCAATGAAACCCTTAGGCAAAGGCTTGCCACGAAGTGATGAAGTGATTGCCAACATTACTGCTAAGTCAGCTGCAGGCTCACTGATTCGAACGCCACCCACTGCATTGACGAACACATCTTGGTCCATACAGGCCACGCCAGCATGGCGGTGCAAAACCGCCAACAACATGGCCAAACGGTCTCTTTCTAAGCCTACAGACAGCCTGCGTGGGCTGGGCCCACCGCTGTCGACCAGCGCTTGAATTTCGACCAAAAGGGGCCGCGTGCCCTCCAAAGTGACCATGACACAACTGCCCGCCACAGGTTCTTCGTGTTGCGATAAAAAGATGGCACTGGGGTTGGAAACACCCTTCAGGCCCTTTTCGGTCATGGCAAACACGCCAATTTCGTTGACGGCGCCAAAGCGATTTTTGATGGCCCTGATCAAACGGAAGCTGCTGTGCGTGTCGCCCTCAAAGTACAGCACCGTATCGACCATGTGCTCAAGCACGCGGGGCCCGGCCAAGGCCCCTTCTTTGGTGACGTGGCCCACCAAGACAATGGCGGTGCCGGTGGCTTTGGCGGCCCGGGTGAGGTGGGCGGCACACTCGCGAACCTGCGCCACG
>CAIODE010000148.1 GCA_903856875.1 uncultured Burkholderiales bacterium | reverse complement strand
GGCCATTTGTGCCGTATCGGCATAGGGGTCGTGTGCGATAAATTTCATGTCAAAAGGCTTGGCCAATTTAAACATCTCGGCGCCAATATTGCCCACGCCAATCGAGCCCAAGGTGCGACCGGTCAGGCCCGTGCCAATGTGATCAGATTTTTCTGCCCATCGACCCGAACGCGTGAGGCGGTCTTTGATGCCCACCTTGTGTGCCAGCATGAGCATGAAAGTGATGGCAGACACTGCCACAGGGCGGCGCACGCCATCAGGCGCAATGGTTAAATAAATGCCGGCCTTTTGGCAGGTGGGCACATCGATGGTGTCATAACCCACACCAAACCGAGCAATCAACTTCAAGCGAGGCTTGTCAGGCCCAATGCTTTCCGGCGTGAAGCGAACCAGCATGGCGCAAATGGCATCGTAACGTGCGGCATGTTCGGGCCGAATGACCGGCGTCTCTTCCATGTATTCCCAAACCAGGCCTGGTTGATTGAGCCATTCAAACACCTCTTGCCCAAAGATAGGCTGCCCCTGACTGGTTAAAACATCGTGCGTGATGCCAACACGAAAAACACCCGACTCAGAATCTTTCATCGTTGCTCCTGTTAATTTGGACATGGCTAAGGGCTAGACCACACTATCGCCCTGATTGCACCCAAACAACTCCTCGAAAACCCGAATAGCGGAGCCTTGCAAGCAACCGCTGCAGAACTGGATGTGATCATTCCGCCATCCATTCCCATGATTCTTTTTGGTGTCAGCGTAGAAGTTTCAATTGGTGAGCTCTTCATTGCTGGTGTAGGTCCTGGCTTGCTGATTGGTGTTGCACTGATGTTTTTTGTTTGGGCCCACTCTAAATACATGGGCTGGGGAAAGAACGACGGCGATGGCCGCTTGAGCTTTGGCAAAGCTACTTACCAAGCTGGCTGGGCCTTGCTTATGCCAATACTTTTGCTCTGACCCAAATTATTTAGGAATAACGCTGGTTTGAGGCGGCATGAGGAAATCAAAGTCAGCACCTTTGTCTGCTTGAAGCACGGAGTCTAAGAATAATTTTTCATAGCCACGTTGTGCAGTAGGCGTGACGACCGGCTGTGTTTCTTTTCTGCGCGCCAACTCCTGGTCGGAGATTAAAAGGCTGAGTTCTCTGTTGGCCACACTCAAGCGAATGCGATCGCCGTTTTGCACATAGGCCAAGGGTCCACCCAAGGCTGATTCAGGTGTGACATGCAACACGATGGTGCCAAAGGCTGTGCCGCTCATGCGGCCATCTGAAATTCGCACGATGTCTTTGCAACCTGCCTTGGCCAGTTTTTTAGGAATGGGCATGTAGCCCGCTTCGGGCATGGCCGCACCTTTCGGGCCAATGTGCTTCAAAACCAAAATATCTTCGGTGGTCACATCTAGGTCATCTGAGTCAATTCGCGATGCCATGTCTTGCAAATTCTCAAACACCACCGCACGGCCTTCGTGCTCCATGAGTTTGGCGCTGGCAGCAGACTGTTTGATGATGGCGCCACCGGGCGCTAAGTTGCCCTTGAGTACAGCAATGCCACCTTCTTTGAAAATAGGATTGACTCGGGTTTTGACCACGTCTTGTTTAAAGCCAGGGCCCGAAGCTTCAATGAGCTCGCCCAAGGTTTGGCCGGTAATGGTGAGAGCATCTAAATGCAACAGGGGCTTGAGCTCTCGCAGCAAAGTGGCCATACCCCCCGCATGGTGAAAATCTTCCATGTAAAACTGACCCGATGGCTTGAGGTCTAGCAACACTGGTGTGTCGCGCCCCATGCGATCTAGTGCTTGCAAGTCCATCTCAAAACCCATGCGGCCAGCAATGGCGGTGAGGTGAATGATGGCATTGGTAGAGCCGCCAATGGCCAACAACACGCGCATGGCATTTTCAAAAGCTTTCTCGGTCAGCACCTTGTCGATGGTCAAACCTTTTCTGGCTATTTCAACGGCGATGCGGCCACTTTCTTCTGCAACCCGAATTCGGTCTGCAGTCACTGCGGGTGGCGAAGCGCCCCCAGGCACGGTCATGCCCAAAGCTTCTGCAATGCAAGCCATGGTGCTGGCAGTGCCCATGACAGAACAGGTGCCCACGCTTGCAACCAATTGTGTGTTGACTTGGTGAATTTCGGCTTGGTCAATTTCTTCGGCTCTGAATTTACCCCAATAGCGTCTGCAATCTGTGCATGCACCCACGCGCTCGCCGCGGTGTGAGCCTGTGAGCATAGAGCCCGTGATGAGTTGCACGGTGGGAAGGCCGGCAGAGGCTGCACCCATGAGTTGGGCAGGCACGGTTTTGTCGCAACCGCCAATTAAAACCACGGCATCCATGGGCTGAGCGCGCAACAACTCTTCGGTGTCCATGGACATGAGGTTGCGCAAGAACATGCTGTTGGGTTTGGTAAAACTTTCGTGAATGGACATGGTGGGAAACACCATGGGCAAGCCACCCGCCAACATGACACCGCGCTCTATGGCTTCAATGAGCTGCGGGGCATTGCCGTGACATGGGTTGTAGGCGCTGCCTGTGTTGGCAATGCCGATGACGGGGCGGTTTAATGCGCTGTCGCTGTAACCCGCACCTTTGATAAAGGCTTTGCGCAAAAATAAAGAAAACCCTGTGTCTCCATATTGCGTTAAGCCCTTTGACATGCCTTCTGTCAGGGTGTCCTGCTTGTTTGCCATCGAATCGAATTCCTAAAGAGACCTTTTAAATAGACTTGAGCTTAGCTTGCCTTAACCATTGCACCACAACCACCAAGCTAAGCCCAGCAAAGCCCGCAATGTCGCCAACGGTGGAGGGGTAGGTGAGGGCAACGCCCGATGCAATCAAGACCCATCTTTCAACAAAGTTTGTTTTCAAGATGAACCAATTTTGCAGGCCACCCGCCAAGGCCACAATGCCAGCAGATGCCGTGAATACGATCCAAGCAATTTCGTTCCAATTGGCAGCGGCCAAGTTTTTCATGTTGCCGTTCAAAAGTAGCGCTACACCTGCAGGGTCAAGGACAAAGATGAACGGAACCAAAATGGCGGGCGCCACGTATTTCCAACTTTGGAATGTAGTTTTGTACGGATCGCCTTTGCAAATGGCAGCGGCCGCAAACGGCGACAAAGCCGTGGGCGGTGAGACCTCAGACAGCACAGCGTAGTAAAAAATAAACATGTGCGCAGCATAGTCGGGCACGCCCAACTTGATCATGGCAGGTGCCGCAATAACAGCACAAATGATGTACGACGCTGTCACAGGCACGGCCAAGCCCACAATCCAAACCACCAAGCCTGTGAACAAGGCGGTTAAGAACAAGGAGCCGTCTGCATAGTCAAGCACGATGGAACTGAACTTCAAGCCTAGGCCAGTTAAAACCACCACGCCCACAATGAGGCCTGCGCCTGCGCAGGTGGCCGCAATGGACAACACTTGTGTAAAACCACCCGACAGGGCTTCGGTGAATTTTGACTTGTAGAGGCTTTGCCAAAATGGCGCTTTGCCTGTGAAGGCATCGTAAGAAATCATGGCCGAGTCTGAGCGCAAAAAACTTGTGAACAGCGAAGCCACCGTGGCCCAAAACACCGACATGCTGGGCGAGAAGCCCATGAGCATGAACACCACAATCGAGATGAGTGAGAAGAAATGGAACCAGTATTTCTTGGTTAAAACCCACGCGCTTTCGATGCTCTCAATCTTTTGCTCGCTCATGTTGTATTTGCGAGCGTCGATGGTGACCATGACGTACAAGCCCAAATAGAACAAGAAGGTCGGCACGGTGGCCATGAGCAACACATCAAGGTAAGAGATCTTTAAAAACTC
>CAIODE010000147.1 GCA_903856875.1 uncultured Burkholderiales bacterium | reverse complement strand
GCCTAAGTAACGTGCCACTTGATCTTCCTTTTTTTGTCAACTACCGCACAAAAGTGCGGGAGCCATAACCAACAGGGGCCATGGCGGTGGGCTTGGTGAATTAAATACGGCGACGCTTTTGAGGGCGGCAACCGTTGTGCGGCATGGGTGTGACGTCTGCAATCGAAGTGATGCGGATGCCCAAGGCGCCCAATGCACGAACTGAAGATTCGCGACCTGGGCCGGGGCCTTTGATCTCGACGTCTAAGTTCTTGATGCCTTGTTCAATGGCAGCACGGCCAGCCACTTCGGAAGCAACCTGAGCTGCAAACGGTGTGGATTTACGTGAACCTTTGAAACCTTGACCACCAGAAGACGCCCATGACAAAGCATTGCCTTGGCGGTCTGTGATGGTGATGATGGTGTTGTTGAACGAGGCGTGCACGTGTGCAATGCCATCGGCAACGTTCTTGCGAACTTTTTTGCGCACGCGTTGTGCGGCGCTATTGGTTGGGGCTTTTGCCATGGTGGTCTCTCAATCCCTGTTATTTCTTCAATCCAGCGGCGCCTTTGCGCGGACCCTTGCGAGTGCGTGCATTGGTGCGAGTCCGCTGACCACGCATGGGCAAGCCACGGCGGTGGCGGAAACCACGGTAGCAACCAATGTCCATCAAACGCTTGATGTTCATGGTTGTTTCGCGACGCAAGTCACCTTCAATGGTGATCAATGCGATTTGATCGCGAATTTTTTCCAGGTCGCCATCCGTCAGATCTTTGATCTTCTTGGAATAAGCAATGCCTGAAGCTTCGCAAATTTTGCGAGCGCGGGTGCGACCGATACCAAAGATGGCGGTTAAGCCAATTTCGGTATGCTTGTGCGGCGGAATATTGATACCAGCGATACGTGCCATTTTGGTCCTCTAATAACTCTTGCAATCAGCCTTGACGCTGCTTGTGACGTGGGTCTGTGCAGATGACACGAACCACGCCCTTACGGCGAATGACTTTGCAGTTGCGGCAAATTTTTTTGACCGAAGCCGAAACTCTCATTTCATTTCTCCTAAAACTCTTTTGACTATTAATTCATTCACAGCGTTGTTTTGAAATTCGCTTTTTTGAGAAGCGACTCATACTGCTGTGACATCATGTAATTTTGAACTTGTGACATGAAATCCATGGTCACCACCACAATGATCAGAAGTGAAGTGCCACCAAAATAGAAGGGCACGTTGTACTTCAAGATCAAAAATTCGGGCAATAGACACACAAAGGTGATGTACACGGCACCAGCCAGTGTGAGGCGCACCAAGATTTTGTCGATGAATTTGGCAGTGTGGTCACCGGGGCGAATGCCGGGGATGAACGCACCACTCTTCTTGAGGTTGTCGGCCGTCTCGCGGCTGTTAAACACCAAGGCAGTGTAGAAAAAGCAGAAGAACACAATGGCCGCTGCATAGAACATGACGTAGATGGGTTGTCCTGGCGTGAGGGCGCCTGCCACATCTTTCATGAACAACACGACAGCGTTGTTGGTTTCACCAGAGCTGAACCAGTTAATGACAGTGGCTGGCAACAAAATAATGGACGAAGCAAAGATAGGGGGAATGACACCCGCCATGTTGAGCTTCAAAGGCAGGTGTGAAGACTGACCGCCATACACCTTGTTGCCCACCTGTCGGCGCGCATAGTTAACCAAAATTTTGCGCTGGCCGCGTTCAACGAACACCACAAAATAAGTGACCAAAATAACCACTGCAATGATGAAGATGGAAACCAGAGGGCCCATGGCGCCTGTGCGAACCAACTCCAACAAACCACCGATAGAGCCAGGCAAACCTGCAGCAATACCGGCAAAAATGAGAATTGAAATACCGTTGCCCAAACCACGCTCAGTGATCTGCTCACCCAACCACATGAGGAAGATGGTGCCAGCTGTGAGGCTGACCACCGCAGTCATGCGGAAACCAAAACCAGGGGAGATGACCAAGCCTGCAGAGGCTTCTAAAGCCATGGCAATGCCCAATGACTGGAACAAAGCCAAACCCAAAGCGCCAAAGCGGGTGTACTGCGTAATTTTGCGACGACCTGCTTCGCCCTCTTTCTTGAGCTGCTCAAAGGCAGGCAAGACGTAGGTGAGCAACTGCATGATGATGGATGCAGAGATGTAAGGCATGATGCCCAACGCGAACACGGTGAAGCGCGACAAGGCACCACCAGAGAACATGTTGAATAGGCTCAAAATGCCACCTTGTTGACCATTGAAGAGTTGTTGCAGTTGTGTGGGGTCGATGCCTGGCACAGGAATGTGCGCACCCACACGGTAAACAACCAGCGCGAGCAACAAGAAGACAAGACGGCGACTTAAGTCTCCGTACTTGCCTTTGTTGGCTGTTGTTGCGCTAGTGACCACTGCTTGTCTCTTTGATCAATTAGGCCAAGGAGCCGCCAGCAGCTTCAATGGCCGCTTTAGCACCTGCCGTTGCGCCAATGCCTGTCAACTTGACAGCTTTGGTCAACGCGCCTGTTTTAACAACCTTGACCACTTTCGCAAGCTCGCCCACCAGGCCAGCTTGCTTGAGTGTCAACAAGTCAACTTCGGGCAAGCCGAGTTTCTCGAGGGCTGTGAGTGTGACTTCAGCATTGAACTTCAAGAGATGAGACTTGAAGCCACGCTTAGGCAGACGGCGTTGCAAAGGCATTTGACCGCCTTCAAAACCCACTTTGTGGTAGCCGCCTGAACGGGATTTTTGACCTTTGTGACCACGGCCGGCGGTTTTACCCAAGCCAGAGCCAATGCCACGACCAACGCGACGTCTGGCGTGTTTAGAGCCAGCTGCAGGTTTAATAGAATTGAGTTCCATCAGATTTACCTCAAAGAACTTTGACCAGATAGCTGATCTTGTTGATCATGCCGCGAACAGAAGGTGTGTCTTCTAATTCGCTGACGCTGTTGAGCTTGCGCAAGCCCAGACCACGAACGGTGTCGCGGTGGTCTTGTTTGCAGCCGATGGGGCTGCGAACCAGTTGGACCTTGACGGTTTGTTGTTGTGTTGTCATCTTGTTGCCTTTTTGGTTTAAGCGAAGATGTCTTCAACGCTCTTGCCACGCTTGGAGGCAATTGCATATGCCGTTGTGCATTGAGTCAATGCGTCCAAAGTAGCGCGAACCAT
>CAIODE010000146.1 GCA_903856875.1 uncultured Burkholderiales bacterium | reverse complement strand
CACCCAAGACTTGGGTTGCAAACGAATGAACTCAAGTCTTTCCTCCATTCGCCTTGCGACTTCTTCGTGTAGCCAAGGGGAAGTCACGCTGCTAGCTTTGTAGGGCTTGGGGCCCAAGGCCAAAGTCGCCCATCTGCGGGCTGCAACGGGGTCTAGGCTTGGGGGGCGTTCTTGGGGCATGCGATTGAAAGCAATTTGAAAAGCGATTGGGTCAGTACGCGAAGTATATTGATTTGCAATGTACCTCCCTAGCCAATGTGCCATTTGCAAAGCTTGGCCGTCCCATGCCATTTGCGATGCGTGTGTGGCGGCTTTTGGTCGGCCGGTCCTTAGGTGCCAACAATGCGCCATCGAATCAGCGCTCAAAATTTGCTCTGCTTGCCTTCAAAACCCACCGGCCCTCAATGCGTGTTGGGCGGCCATGTCTTACACCTGGCCCTGGGTGTCGCTCATTGCGCAGTTCAAGTTTCAAAGCAAACCCGGCTGGGCAAGGCATTTTGCATTGCTGATGCACAGCGCACCCTTGGTGGCCGACGCCATTGAAAACGCCCAAGTGCTCATTCCCATTCCGCTGTCGTTCAAGCGCTTGTCTGAACGGGGCTTTAACCAATCCTTGATTTTGTCTCAGCAATTAAGCCGAGAAAAAACGCACATCAGCAGCTTGCTCAGAATGCGCAACACGCTGGCACAAAGCTCATTGCCGCGACATCAAAGATTGACCAACTTGAAAGGTGCATTTGCAGTGGCCCCGTTCATGGCAGCCAAGCTCAGGGGGCAACGCGTCTTGCTGATAGACGATGTGATGACCAGTGGCGCCACTCTCAATGCTGCAGCACACGTTTTAAAGCAAGCGGGTGCCGTGCATGTTGCGGCCTTGGTGTTTGCCAGAACGCCCCCCTAAAGCAACGACAATAGCGCCATGTTTCAAATTGTTTTGGTTGAACCTGAAATTCCGCCCAACACGGGCAATGT
Organism: uncultured Burkholderiales bacterium; assembly: GCA_903856875.1. Lineage (GTDB taxonomy): Bacteria > Pseudomonadota > Gammaproteobacteria > Burkholderiales > Burkholderiaceae_C > Limnohabitans_A. Next base: position 936 of record CAIODE010000146.1, on the reverse strand, counting down.
GATTCGCCTTGCGGCCAACACGGGCTGCGCCTTGCACCTCATAGAGCCTCTGGGATTTTCCATGGAAGACAAGCACATGCGGCGCGCTGGGCTGGACTATCACGAGTACGCCAAGGTGATGCGCCATGCCAACTGGGCTGAATTTATTGCCACAGAACAACCCAACTTAGCGCGCATGTTTGCCCTCACCACACGCGGCACACGTTATGTGCAAGAAACGACTTTTCAAAAAGGCGACTGGTTGGTGTTTGGCGCCGAGACTCGCGGACTTGCGCCTGAGTTGCGCGAAAGCTTTTCCCCCGAAAATCGCTTGAAACTGCCCATGCTAGAAGGGCAGCGCAGTTTGAACCTGTCTAACAGCGTGGCCGTGACGGTGTATGAAGCATGGCGGCAAAATGCTTTTGCCGTGCCGCCTCAGCCCTTGGGTTAAACGTAATAACGCGCCAAAGATTCTGCAATGCAAGCGGGCTTTTCTGAGCCCTCGCGCTCAATGCTCATCTCCCAAGTGAACTGCATGCCATTGCCATCAATGGGCACCGCGTTCAACAACTTCATGTGACCGCGCAGTTTGCTGCCCACAGGGACAGGCGAAGTAAAGCGAACCTTGTTCAAACCATAGTTCACGCCCATGCGCACATTTTCAATTTTGATGGCGCTTTGGGACAACTTCGGAATGAGCGACAACGTGAGAAAGCCATGCGCAATGGGCGCACCAAATGGCCCTGCCTTGGCTTTTTCCACATCGATGTGAATCCATTGATGATCGCCAGTGGCCTCGGCAAACATGTTGACTTGCTCTTGCGTGATTTCGGTCCAAGGCGATACCGCCACGGTTTGGCCAATGCACGCTGCGAGTTCTTGAAGGGTTTGAAAAGTTTTCATAGGATGCACTCTAAACAGCTTTTCATCAGAGATCAATGACCACGTTGCCCAATT
>CAIODE010000145.1 GCA_903856875.1 uncultured Burkholderiales bacterium | reverse complement strand
GCCAGCTATCGATTTTTTTGGCAAGTGTTGTAGAGAGCCCATCAAACGGGCAGATCCTTGCCAGAATCTGTGCGAGCCTATTTTCGGGAGTCAATATGCACAGATTGAAGTTTTTTAGCATGTTTCTAGTTTTGAGTTGTTGCTTATTCAATGGGTCATTGGCCCAAGCCCAGTCAACAAATCCATTGACATCGGGTGCATCTAAAAACTCCCAAGCCAAAAGCGATTCGAGCAAAAAAACACCAACGAAACCAATTTCAGAATCGCCACTGCAAGCACCTGAGTTGCTCATTGCTGAGCGTGTCCATGTCGGTCAACTGCCCTGTGAACTGGGCGCATCGATTCATTTGTCAGCCGATGCGCATTCGCCTGGCTATTTCAATCTACAAGGCAAGGGCTACAAATACCGCATGCACCCCGTCAGCACCAGCACGGGCGCCATTCGATTGGAAGATGAAAAAGCTGGCGCTGTCTGGTTGCAATTGGCCAACAAGTCTATGCTGATGGATCAAAAAAATGGACGCCGATTGGCGGATGAATGTGCTCACCCTAATCAGGTGGCCGTTGCCAATGACATGAAGATCAACCCACCACCGGCTTTGATTGATGTGAGCAACGTTGTCACAAGCATCAAGCGCTGAGTTGTGAAGTTTGAAAATATTTAAAAGTTTGAGTGATCAATTTATTTCGTAAGACAGGAGAAAACTATGTTGCAAGCTTACCGTGAACATGCCGCCGAACGTGCTGCCCTGGGAATCCCCCCGCTGCCTTTGGATGCCAAACAAACTGCTGAGTTAATTGAACTCATCAAAAGTCCACCCCAAGGTGAAGAAGCCTTTTTGTTGGACTTGCTCACACACCGTGTGCCACCTGGCGTGGACGATGCAGCCAAAGTCAAAGCCTCGTTTTTGTCGGCAGTTGCTCATGGCGACTTGTCTGTCTCCATGTTGAACAAAGCCAAAGCCACTGAATTGTTGGGCACCATGGTTGGCGGTTACAACGTCAAGCCCTTGATTGATTTGCTGGATCACAAAGAAGTGGCCACTGTGGCTGCTGAAAGTTTGAAGAAAACATTGCTCATGTTTGACTTCTTCCATGACGTTGCTGAAAAATCAAAGGCAGGCAATGCCAATGCCACGGCTGTGATTCAAAGTTGGGCCGATGCTGAGTGGTTCACTTGTCGTCCAGAAGTGGCAAAAAAAATCACCGTTTCTGTGTTCAAAGTACCTGGTGAAACCAACACCGACGATTTGTCTCCCGCACCCGATGCTTGGAGCCGACCAGACATCCCATTGCACTATTTGGCCATGTTGAAAAACACGCGCCCTGATGCCGCCTTCAAACCAGAAGAAGACGGCAAGCGTGGCCCTATGGCCTTCATTGAAGAGATGAAGAAAAAAGGTCACTTGTTGGCTTATGTAGGTGACGTGGTGGGTACTGGTTCTTCGCGCAAGTCTGCTACCAACAGCATCATCTGGGGCTTTGGTGAAGACATTCCTTTTGTACCCAACAAGCGCTTTGGTGGCGTGACATTGGGCGCAAAAATTGCCCCTATCTTTTTCAATACGCAAGAAGACTCTGGTGCATTGCCTATTGAGGTGGATGTTTCCAAGTTGGAAATGGGTGATGTGATTGATGTACTGCCTTACGAGGGCAAGATCATGAAGAACGGTGCACTGCTCACCGAGTTTGAACTTCGCAGCGACATGTTGTTTGATGAAGTTCGTGCTGGCGGTCGAATCAATTTGATCATTGGCCGTTCATTGACAGGCAAGGCCCGTGAGTTTTTGGGCTTGCCCACCTCGGCCTTGTTCCGTTTGCCTAAGGTACCCGCTTCAACCAAAGCCGGCTTCACTGTGGCTCAAAAAATGGTGGGCCGTGCATGTGGTTTGCCAGAAGGACAGGGCGTTCGTCCCGGCACTTATTGCGAACCCAAGATGACCACTGTGGGCTCACAAGACACCACCGGTACAATGACCCGCGACGAGTTGAAAGACTTGGCTTGCTTGGGCTTCAGTGCCGACATGGTGATGCAATCTTTCTGCCACACAGCGGCATACCCCAAGCCTGTTGATGTGAAAATGCACCACGAATTGCCAGCCTTTATGAGCAACCGTGGCGGTGTTTCTCTGAAGCCAGGTGATGGCATTATTCACAGTTGGTTGAACCGTTTGTTGTTGCCCGACACTGTGGGTACAGGTGGCGATTCGCACACACGTTTCCCAATTGGTATTTCTTTTCCTGCTGGCTCGGGTTTGGTGGCCTTCGGTGCGGCCACAGGCGTCATGCCATTGGACATGCCTGAATCTATTTTGGTTCGTTTCAAAGGCCAGATGCAGCCGGGTATCACATTGCGCGATTTGGTGCATGCCATTCCGTATTACGCCATCAAGGCCGGCTTGTTAACAGTTGCCAAGTCCGGCAAGATCAATGAGTTCTCTGGTCGTATTTTGGAAATTGAAGGTCTGCCAAATTTGAAAGTGGAGCAGGCCTTTGAATTGTCAGACGCCTCAGCTGAGCGTTCAGCAGCGGGTTGCACTGTGAAGCTCAACCCCGAGCCCGTGAAAGAGTACTTGAACTCCAATTTGGTTCTCATGAAGAACATGATTGCTCAGGGTTACAGCGACAAGCGTGCACTTGAGCGCCGCATCAAGGCTGTAGAAGCCTGGTTAGCCAAGCCCAACTTGCTCGAGGCCGATGCCAATGCTGAGTATGCCCATGTGCTTGAAATCGACATGGACCAGTTGAAAGAACCGGTCTTGTGCTGCCCTAACGATCCCGATGACGCCAAGTTGTTGTCAGATGTCGCGGGAACCAAAATTGACGAAGTCTTTATTGGTTCTTGCATGACCAACATTGGTCACTTCCGTGCAGCTTCTAAGTTGCTTGAAGGTCGTCGTGACATTCCCGTGAAGTTGTGGATTGCGCCGCCCACCAAAATGGACGCTGCCGAGTTAACCAAAGAAGGCCACTACGGCGTATTTGGCGCTGCGGGCGCACGCACCGAAATGCCAGGCTGCTCTTTGTGCATGGGCAACCAAGCCCAAGTCCGTGAGGGCGCTACGGTGGTGTCGACTTCAACACGCAACTTCCCCAACCGCTTGGGTAAAAACACCAATGTGTATTTGGCTTCCTCTGAGGTTGCTGCCATCAGCTCCAAACTAGGCCGCATTCCCACCACAGAAGAGTACCAAGCCAGCATGACTGAAATCAACAAAGACGGAAGTCAGATCTACAAGTACATGAACTTCGACAAAATCGAAGAGTATGCAGAAGTGGCCAAGGGTGTTGCAGCCTAAAACTGCGCTTTAAGCCTACTGCTCAAGCCCAAAAGATTTCGGTCTTTTGGGCTTTTTTGATGAAGCTCAGAGTTTGTGCAATCAGATCGTTGCAAAATCAAGCTTGTGGAAAATTCTTTGATCATTGTCGGCGGTGGAATTGGTGGGCTGGCTGCTGCATTGGCCTGTGGCCAAGTTGGGGCTAGGCCGCAGGTGCTTGAGCGTGCTGATGCGTTTTCGGAAGTAGGGGCTGGTATTCAAATGGGCCCCAATGTGACGCGCACTTTGCACGCTTGGGGATTGGCTGCAGACCTCAAGGGAATTGGGTTTGAGCCGCGCAGGCTAGAGGCCAAAGACACTCAAAGTGGGCAAGTCATCGGCACACTGCGCTTAGGGCAGCGAAGCATAGACAATTATGGCGCACCTTATGTCACCGT
>CAIODE010000144.1 GCA_903856875.1 uncultured Burkholderiales bacterium | reverse complement strand
GCTTGCGTCTCAATGATGGGCAAAGCTGTGAGTGAACCTGTTTTACCTTTGACAGCGCCTTTGGTGAAGTGCTCGACATAGTCGGCATTCACGCGAGCTGCACGCTCAAGCAAGCGGCTGTGGAGATAGAACACATCGCCAGGGTAAGCTTCGCGGCCTGGTGGGCGACGCAAGAGCAAAGACACTTGACGGTAAGCCACAGCTTGCTTGGACAGATCGTCATAAACAATCAATGCGTCTTCGCCGCGGTCGCGAAAATACTCACCCATGGTGCAACCAGAGTAGGCTGACACGTATTGCATGGCTGCAGACTCAGAAGCAGAAGCCGCCACCACAATGGTGTATGCCATGGCGCCAGCTTGCTCCAACGCGCGAACCACGTTTTTGATGGAAGAAGCTTTTTGACCAATCGCCACATACACGCAGGTCATGTTCTGACCTTTTTGGTTGATGATGGCGTCGATGGCCACAGCTGTTTTACCAGTCTGACGGTCACCAATGATCAGTTCACGCTGACCACGGCCCACGGGCACCATGGAGTCAATGGACTTCAAGCCTGTTTGCATAGGTTGGTCAACTGATTTACGAGCGATCACACCCGGCGCAACCTTTTCGATCACGTCGGTCATCTTGGCATTGATAGGGCCTTTGCCGTCAATGGGCTGACCCAAAGCATTGACCACACGGCCAATGAGTTCTGGGCCTACTGGCACTTCCAAAATGCGGCCGGTACATTTGACCGTGTCGCCTTCAGAGATGTGCTCGTACTCACCCAAAATAACGGCGCCGACAGAGTCGCGCTCTAAATTCAAAGCCAAACCGAAGGTGGCGACACCCGCGGCTGTAGCGGTGAACTCAAGCATCTCGCCCTGCATCACGTCAGACAAACCGTGCACACGCACGATACCGTCAGTGACTGACACCACGGTGCCTTGGTTGCGGATGTCTGCCTCAGAAGACAAACCTTGAATTCGGCTCTTGATCAGCTCAGAAATTTCTGCTGGATTGAGTTGCATGACTCTTTCCTTCTTTCTTTAAATAGGTCCGGCCACCAACAGCATCAAGCTGTCAGAGCCGCTTTCATTTGTTCCAGACGGGCCTTGACAGAGGTGTCTAACACCTCGTCTCCCACGACCACGCACACGCCACCAATCAGTGACGCATCGATCTCAACTTTGACATTGAGTTTGCGGCCAAAGCGTTTTTCAAGTGTTCCGGACAGATCGGCCAAAGCGGCTGCATCGATGGGGAAAGCACTGTGAACGATCGCATCGGCTGTGCCGCCTTGTGCATTTTTCAATGCGCGAAATTGACTGGCAATTTCGGGCAAGGCCACAAGTCGGTGGTTTTCAATGGTCAATCGCAAAAAGTTCTGCGCCGCTGCTGGCAACGTGCTTTTCACGACGCCAGAAATCAGATCGAACACTTGCGCGTCGGTCACCTTGGGGTTTTCTGAGAATTGCAACAGTTGCGAATTGCTCGCAACTGCCGCAAGCTCATCAAGCCAAGCTGCAGTGCCCGCGAGGTCAGCCGATTGCGCTTTGAAAAGTGCATCAGCGTACGGACGGGCGATGGTTGCAAGTTCTGCCATGGTCTTCTCGGACTGTTAAGTTTTACAGCTCGGTCTTCAGACGGCTCAAAAGATCAGCGTGAACACCGGCATTGACTTCCTTGCGGAGAATCTGCTCGGCGCCCTTCACAGCCAATGCCGCAACTTGCTCGCGCAAAGTTTCACGGGCATTCACCGTTTGTTGCTCAGCTTCAGCTTTCGCTGCAGCAATGATCTTGTTGCCTTCTTCAGTGGCACGGGCTTTGGCTTCTTCGATGATCGTCAAAGCACGGCGCTCGGCATCAGCCAAGCGAATAGCCGTTTCGTTGCGTGAAGTGGCCAATTCGGCTTCGACGCGCTGGTTGGCAGCGGCGAGTTCAGATTTGGCTTTGTCAGCAGCGGCGAGGCCGTCAGCGATTTTTTGAGCTCGTTCATCCAAAGCGTTGGCAAGTGGTGGCCACACGAATTTCATCGTGAACCAAACCAAGATTGCAAAAACAATGGCTTGAACAAACAGGGTTGCATTGATACTCACGGCAACACCTTTCTTATGGTTGTTGCAGGAATTACTTCAGAACAAACGGATTCGCGAATGCGAACATCATGGCGATACCAACGCCAATCAAGAAAGCCGCATCGATCAAACCAGCCAACAAGAACATCTTGGTTTGCAACTCGTTCATCAACTCGGGTTGACGAGCAGCCGCTTCAAGGTATTTGCTGCCCATGATGCCGATACCGATACAAGCGCCAATGGCGCCCATGCCGATGATGAGGCCTGATGCCAGTGCGACGTAACCGAGGACGTGTTCCATTCCGTTCATATTGTTGCTCCTAAGATGTTGATGGAAAGGTTGAGAAAAAACTAACTTGTGACGCTCAATGAGCATCGTGCGCTTGACCGATGTAGACCAAGGTCAACATCATGAAAATGAAGGC
>CAIODE010000143.1 GCA_903856875.1 uncultured Burkholderiales bacterium | reverse complement strand
TTAAGAAATCTAAATAAATGCGGACTCACTAGACCAAGGTCATGGAAAAGCCTCTCCATATTGCCATTGTTGGATTTGGCGCAGCTGCACAGGCCTTCATGCCAGCCATCAAGGCCAATCCATCCTTCCAACTGGTGGCTGTGGTGGAGCCTCACCCTGCAGTCCAAAAAAATGCCCTGCCACTTGGCGTTCCTGTCTTTCAAGATATCTCTGATTTGAAAAGTGTGCCTCAATTGGATGGCGTGTACCTGGCTACGCCTACTCCACTGCATGCACAACAAGCCATCGCTTGTTTAGAAAAAGGCTGGCACGTCTTGGTTGAAAAACCCATGGCCTGCAATGTGTCAGAAGGCATCGCCATGGTGGAAGCCTCGCGCAAGTGCAACAAGCACTTGACTGTGGGTCATTCACACAGTTTTGATGCGCCCATACAGGCCATGAAGCAAATCATTGAGCGCGGAGAAATAGGCACCGTTGCCATGGTCAACAACTGGTGTTTCACTGACTGGGTGTATCGGCCCCGCAGACTTGAAGAATTAGATTCCAAATTGGGCGGCGGTGTGCTGTTCCGTCAAGGTGCACACCAAATTGATATCTTACGTGCGCTCTGTCATTCGCACGTCAAGACCGTGAAGGCCAAGCTATTCAACGCTGATCCTAAACGCGACACCGTGGGCGCTCATGCCATTTATTTGGACTTCGAAAATGGAGCAGCTGCAACCGCCATCTACAACGGTTATGGGGGCATATCGAGCATGGAATTGACACAGAATATTTCCGAATGGGGATATGAGCAGCGCCCAGATTCTCGGCAGTGGTACACCGCTCACCAAGTACCTCAGTCGGCTGAGCAAGAACTGGCTGCAAAGCAAAAACGTGCTGTTAGCGCCATTCCAAGCACAGCGCCCTATCAGCCACATTTTGGACTTACCGTGGTGAGCGGGAGTCAGGGCGATATTCGGCAGACCCCACAAGGTTTGATGGTTTGCAATGCCTCAGGAAATACTGAAATTCACTTGCCAACGCATCAAAGCCCGAGGGACTTGGTGTTGGCGGAGCTAGAACAAACTTGGCGGGGAAAGGGTTCACATTGGCACAGCGGCCGTTGGGGACTAGAGAACTTGCGAATTTGCGAAGCTGCCATAGAGTCTGCAGCATGTGGCCGAGAGGTGCTTCTTTCTAACTAGTCCCAGTGCGTTTCAGGAATGGGCCAAGACAAAAGTTCAGCCAATCGGCAGACCACCCAAAATGCCTCCTCAGCATTGACCATAGCGGGCTCTACCAAAAGGCCTTGCCAGCATTTTTCGAGCGCATCGTTTTCTGCAATGCCAAGCTGAAATTGCTGGGTACTGACGGTGTCCATCAACATGCTGGCCATGTCTTCACAAAACTCATAGCGCTGAGTTAATTCACTGCGCGGCAAACTGGGCTTGTATTGACCCGGCTTGACGTACAACATCATGAAAGATTCAGGCACGAAGCTTTGATTTTCTTCATACATATTAGGCAAGCGGTTTAGCTAGAAAATACAACATTACATCAAATCAATCACGACCTGACCAAATCCAGAGCAACTCACTTGAGACGCGCCCTCCATCAGTTTTGCAAAATCATGGGTCACACGTTTGCTTTGAATGGCATCTTCCATGGCGCAAATAATGATGTCAGCCGCTTCAAACCAACCCATGTAACGCAGCATCATTTCTGCTGACAATATTTCAGAGCCAGGATTGACATAGTCTTTTCCAGCAAACTTTGCCAATGCATCTACGGTGGCCTCAAAGCAAGCAACGCTGTCCGACATGTTGGCGCCTGGCGCAATGCCAATACCACCCACTTGGGCAGACACTGCATCAGAGATGTAGTCGCCATTTAAATTATATGTTGAAACCTCAGAAAACTCCTGAGGGCGCATGAGAATTTGCTGCTAGAAAGCATCCAT
>CAIODE010000142.1 GCA_903856875.1 uncultured Burkholderiales bacterium | reverse complement strand
TCATGGTCAAAATCAAACATTCCTGCGGTACTTCCAAAAACTCTTTTTCAAATTCGCAAATGAGCACATTGGGGCGCTCTACCAAAGCCGTCACTTCATCCAGCAAGGCCTCGTCTTCAATGGCCTTGGCGCCACCCCCCACTTTGGCGGCTGCCGCATGGAGTTGTTTCACAATCTCTGCGCGGCGCTCAGCAAAACTGGCAATGACCGCACCATCGCGCGCCAGCGTAGCGGCATAACTGTCGGCATCTTGAATGACCAAGGGCGACACATTGGCTTCAAAGCGATGGCCATGTGTGGTTTGACCGGCCTTCAAGCCCAAAGTTTTGAGGGGCACCACTTGCGTGCCATGTAAAGCTACCAAGCCATGTGCTGGGCGCACAAAATTGACACTGGTCCAACCGGGCAATTCACAGTCTGTTTCCAATTGGTAGGTCATGACTTTGGGAATGGGCAACTTGGCCAGCGCTTCGTCCAAAGCTTTTTGCAAACCTTGCAACAGTGTGGCGCCCTTGGCTACGCTGTCGTAAAACAAAGCTTCTGCTTTGCCATCGGGCGCGCGCTTGAGCGACGCCACCAGTGCTGCAGGATTGGCAACATCAGCACCGAGGGCTTGCAATTTTTTAAGCAACGCAGGTGTGGCATTGCCACTTGCGTCAAGGCCCACCGTGACCGGCATGAGTTTTTGCTGTACGGCTTTGTCGTTGGCTTGTGCGGCCACTTGCGTGACATGCGCTGCCAATCGGCGCGGCGACGCGTAGGGCGTGACCACGGCATTGGCACCGGTTAAGCCCGCATCGCGCAGTTGTTCAAACAGCACGGTGGCGAAAGATTCGCCCAATTTTTTGAGGGCCTTGGGCGGCAGCTCTTCTACAAACAATTCAACCAGAAGGTTTTGATGTGTCATTTTGATTCTTGCCTTCAGGCAGCCTTCTTGCTCAAGGCATTGAGCTGTTCAACCCATTCGCGAGGCGCCATGGGAAAGCCCAAACGCTCGCGACTTTCCCAATAACTTTGCGCCACAGCGCGCGCCAAATTGCGAATGCGGCCAATGTAGGCTGCACGCTCAGTGACACTGATGGCGCCGCGGGCATCGAGCAAATTGAAAGTGTGCGCCGCTTTGAGCACTTGTTCATAAGCTGGCAATGCGAGTTGCTCACCAATCAAATGTTGGGCTTGTTTTTCATAGGCAGAAAACGCCGTGAACATGAACTCCGCATCAGAGTGTTCAAAGTTGTAAGTCGATTGCTCGACCTCGTTTTGGTGGTACACATCGCCGTAGCTGAGCGTGTCAGTCCACTTCAAGTTGTAGACGTTGTCGACACCTTGCAGGTACATGGCCAAGCGCTCAAGGCCGTAGGTAATTTCGCCCGTAATGGGTTTGCAATCAATGCCACCCACTTGTTGGAAGTAGGTGAACTGCGTGACTTCCATGCCATTGAGCCAAACTTCCCAGCCCAAGCCCCATGCACCCAATGTTGGATTTTCCCAATCGTCTTCCACAAAACGAATGTCGTTCTTTTTGAGGTCAAAACCCAAAGCTTCAAGCGAGCCCAAATACAAATCCAAAATGTTGGACGGTGCAGGTTTGAGCACCACTTGGTATTGGTAGTAGTGTTGAAGGCGGTTGGGATTCTTGCCATAACGGCCATCTTTTGGACGGCGGCTGGGTTGCACATAGGCAGCCTTCCAGGGCTCTGGGCCAATGGCGCGTAAAAAAGTGGCGGTGTGCGAAGTGCCTGCACCCACTTCCATGTCATAGGGTTGCAACAAGGCGCAGCCTTGAGCGTCCCAGTAGGACTGCAGTTTCAAAATGATTTGTTGGAAGGTCAACATGGGCTAAAAATGAGAAGGCCCCCGAACAGCGGCGGCAACCTTTGATTTTAAAGCGCGCGAGGGCCAGAGCGCCAAGAAACCGCACCGAAAATCAGAACAATTGCGATGCAAAGCCACCAAAGTGGCAACAAGCCCCATTGGGATGTCCAATGCGCGTAAGGCGTGAGGCCTGAACGCCCTTCGAACTCAAGCACCAAAGTGCCGCGTGTGAAGCTAGGCAATGACGCAATCACCTCACCCTTGGCATCCACCAAGCCTGTTAAACCCGTGTTGGTGGCGCGGATGACGGGCCGCTGAAACTCCATGGCGCGCATGCGGGAAATGGCCACATGTTGGGGGATGGCGGTGGTGTCGCCAAACCAAGCCAAATTGCTCATGTTGACGAAGACAGTCGGTGCGATTTCGGGCTTGGCAAAGTAACGCGCCATTTCTTCACCAAACAGATCTTCGTAGCAAATTTGAGGCAACAAGCGCTGCCCTTGCCATTCCAAAACACCTGCAGGCGGGCGGTCTTGCGCAAAGTCACCCAGCGGCATGTTCATCATGCGCACAAACCACTGAAAAAAGGGCGGCACATATTCGCCAAAGGGCACCAAGTGCAACTTGTCATAACGGTAGGCCACTTCTTCCGGGCCTAAGGCCAATGCGGAATTGGTGTAGCCCACGCCCGATGAACCCATAGGCAAACCGATCAAGGCTGTTTGAGGGTTGACGGGCAACTGAGTAGGCAACTGATCAGGCTTTTGATCGGGCAATTGATTCTGGCTCAGCGTCGGCGCATATTTGTTTTTAATGGCTTGCCAATAAGGCGGCGAGAGTTGTTGCGGCAACACGGGAATGGCGGTCTCAGGGGTGATCACCAGCGGCTCAGTGTTGGCCAGCAATTGTTCACCATACCAATTCAAAGCCAGCTGCACACCTTGGCCAGGAATGAACTTTTCGTCTTGCGGAATGTTGCCTTGAAGCAGTCGCACTTTCAGTTTGCCTGCGGCTTGGGTGAATTCAGCGCCTGAATTTTGAAGACCCGTGGGAATGACCACTGCCAGCATGAGTAACACAAGGCTGAGCATGAGCCAGGCCTTGGTTCTTCCCGCCATGAAAATAGCAACAAGTAATGGGATGCCCATGGCCACGCTGGCCGCAATGGCGCCCATGCCATAAACGCCAATCCATGGGGCATAGCCAACCAAAGTGCTTTGCAAATGCGCGTAACCACTGGCACCCCAAGGAAAACCAGTTAAGAGTTGCCCACGGCACAGCTCTGCCAAAGTCCACAAAGCCACAAACAGCAAAGTGCCCAACAGCGCTTGCTTGAACTCCGCCAGAGTCATGCCATCAGTCTGTGTGGCATACCGCCCCTCTGTCTTTCTGGCCGACAAAATAAAGCGTCGAAAAACGCCGACCCAAACCCCGCCCGCCGCTGCAAAGTAAAGCGATAAGCCAGCAGCCAGCAGCAACACGGCCAATGCTGCAAGCCACGATGGCAAGCCGCCATATCGGTGCATGGACACATACAGCCAACCCCAAGTGGCGGCCATGGTACTGGTCGCAAACACGGCGCTGATGAACGCACCTTGAAGCTCTGTAGATTGACCTCGTAACTGCTTTTGTGATTGAGCTTGATTGGAGACGATGTAGTGAGTTGGCTGAGCATCTTGCGACGCCAATTGCAACAAAAGCGCCGCCAAAATTCCAAGACTGAAACACTGCAAGAGACCTGAAGACTGGCCAGTGATACCCAGCACATCACCTAGCGCAAAGGCGGGCCAGGCCATCGAAAAACCATGCGCCACACCTGCGGCTACTGACAAAGCCAGACGCCACATGCTCATTATTTTTTCGACGCGGGAGTGGGTGAGACTTTGAACCAGCGCACCGCGCCACCGCGTGTGTGCAGCACCACAAAATCCAAGCCAGACAAGCTGAATTTTTCGCCACGTTTGGGCACGTGTCCCATCTCGTGGGCAATGAGCCCGCCAATGGTGTCGAAGTGGTGTGTGTCTTCATCCACCACATCGGGATTGAGTTTGACGTCAAAGGCTTCAGAGACGCGTTCGAGCGACGTGTCGCCGCTCACCCGGTAAGTTTGATCGGCCAAACCGAAGATGTCACCGGCCTCTTCTTCAATGTCAAATTCGTCTTCAATTTCGCCCACAATTTCTTCAAGCACATCTTCAATGGTGATGAGGCCCGCC
>CAIODE010000141.1 GCA_903856875.1 uncultured Burkholderiales bacterium | reverse complement strand
GTCAACTTTGTCTACTGCCGCCAATAAACGGGCTTCACCACCTTCGGGGCAGCCCAAAAGGTAGCTTTGTCCCATGATTTGAACTTCAAGTTGTTTGTTGCTCATGAGTCGGCGTCAGAGGGAGAATTTTGGGGCAAACGCTCAATCAGGGCGTCGACACGGGAGCGGGCGGCCGCCAATTTGGACTTGAGCAGGTCGCGCTCGTGAGACAAGGCCAGCACTTGCTGATGCAGTAGTGCATTGGTCTTATGCAGCTCTTCGTGGCGGAGCAAAAGGTGCTCAACCCGGTCTGCAATCTGGTCGACGGTGGTGGGATTAGTCATGTCAGAGGAATTGTAATGTCACTGATTGTAGGCTTGGTGCAAGTTCCCATCTTACAATGGCATTTGTTGGTGCTCGGGGTTTGGTTCACAAACCTCAGTTCAACGGGAAGCAGGAGAGTAATCCCCCACGGGGTGAACTTGACCTGCGCTGCCCCCGCAACGGTCAGCAGACGGGCATTTTTGCCCCGCTTTCATCGATTGCCACTGAGTGCTCTGAAACAGGTGCTTGGGAAGGTGATGAAGGTTGCTCTGCTTAGCCCGGATACCGGCCAACAAGGCGGTCCCTCTCAAGAGGGGTCTAACGTTCGTGCACTGTCGGGGAAGGCGGTGAGAACACATTTGTTGGTTGAATCATGAAATTTTCTGCTTTTCGTTTCAGTGCGCTTGTCACTTGCATGGCCATGCCTGCTCTGGTTTTTTCTCAAACATTTTTACCCGATACCGTGATCACGGCCAGCCGAGTGATGCAGCGCGCGCAAGATGCCTTGCCCGATGTCTCAGTCATCACACGTTCAGACATTGAGCGTTCACAGGCCAAAGACGTGCCCAGTTTGCTGCAGCAACTGGCGGGTATGGAAATGACCCAATCGGGCGGCATGGGTGGTGTGGCCACCTTGTTCATGCGTGGTGCCGAATCAAGGCACGCCTTGGTGTTGGTCGATGGCCTGCCGATGAACAACTTGAACTTCAATTTGGCGGCACTCGAGCATTTGCCACTCAGTGGCATTGAGCGCATCGAGGTGGTTCGCGGCAATGTGTCCAGCCTTTACGGCAGTGCTGCTTTGGGTGGCGTGATTCAAATTTTCACGCGGCAAAATTCTGGCGATGGCTTGAAAGGCCCATGGTTAGAGGCTTCCGGGCAAATGGGTTCAGAAAGCTTCAGAAGCACCCAAGTCAGTGCCGGTCAAAAATGGGCGTCTGGTTTTGGCGTGAATGCTTCAACTGAACATGTACAGACGCGCGGTTTCAACGCCATCAACCCTTTGCAAAGACCCGGCACAAATCCCGATCGGGATGGCTATACACGCCAATCAGATGCCGTGAATTTATCGCAAGAATTTGAATCGGCACGCGTGGGCCTGATGCTGCGGGAAACACATGCCACTGTGCAATACGACAGCCAATGGGGCCCTGCCAATCAAGTGGATGAATCCAAAAGTGTCCTGCGCAGTGCTTTGCTCAATGCCACTTACAAAGCTTCGAAAGATTTGCAATGGGATATATCGGTGGGTCAGCAGGAAGACAAACTGAATGCAGCCCTGACGGCTTATCCTTATTACGTCAACTCACAATCCAAAACTTCTGCGCTCGGCGCTGTTTGGACACTCTGGCCCAATCATTCAATCACATCGGGTTATGAAAACACCCGCCAAAAAATCGCCAGCGATACCGCGTACAACCCCACCGAACGTTCTGTGAATTCATGGCGCATGGGCTATCAAGGCAAAGTAGAAAAGCAGCAGTGGCAAGTGAATGTGCGGCAAGATCAATATTCTGATTTTGGCAACGCCAACACTTGGTATGCCGGCTATGCCTATTTCCTTACGCCGGAGTTGCGCTTGAAGGCCAGTGCCTCCACAGGTTTCATGGCGCCCACCTTCAACGACTTGTACTACCCATGGGGCGGCAATCCGCTACTCCGCCCCGAACAAGCCCGATCTCAAGAGTTGGGCATGCAATACACACAAGCCACGTGGAATGCGCGCATCACCGCTTTTGAAAATCGCTACACCGACTTGATTGACAACGATGCCAACTGGACAAGAACCAACATTGCCAAGGCCAAAAACCAAGGTGTTGAAATGGCCTTGGCGGGTCAATGGGTGGTGGCCGAATGGGCACCTCAGCAATGGCGCTTGAGTGCCACTTCCCAAGATCCACAAAATGAAGTCACGCACAAGCCATTGGCCCGACGCGCCAAGACCTTGCTTCAAGCCGGTCTGACTCAAACGCTGGGCAACTGGGATACCGGTGTACAGTTGCGCTACTCAGGCGATCGCACTGATGCTGCCAAAACTTTGTCAGCCTACAGCCTTGTAGATCTCATCGCCAGCCAGGCACTCACACCAGAGTTGCGCCTGAACTTGCGCATTGAAAACGCAGGCAATGCCAACTACCAAAGCATCTATGGCTACAACATGCCCAAGCGCGGTTTGTTTGCTGGCTTGAAGTGGACGCCTAAGCTTTAAAAGCTAGCCTGGAATAAAGTCATGCAAAAGGGTGCTTTTAAATTTGTGCGACAGTTGTTGGCGGGGGTGGCCTGTTGGGCCTGCTCTGCTGGCATGCTGCTACTTGCAGCAAACGCGTTTGCACAAAATGCAGCAGCCCCGTTCACCTTAACCGACGACCGCGGCCGCGCTGTGGTCATTGAAAAAGCACCGCAACGTGTCATCACCTTGTTGCCCTCTTTGGGCGAGATTGTGTGTGAGCTTAAAGCTTGCGATTTGCTGGTGGGCGTTGACCGATACAGCAACTGGCCAGAGCATGTGAAGACTTTGCCTAAGTTGGGCGGACTCGACGACACTCAGCTTGAAGCCTTGGTGAAACTCAAGCCCGATTTGGTCTTGCTGGCGCGGTCTTCGCGCGTCACTCAGCGCTTGGAATCGATGGGTATCAAAGTCGTGGCTTTAGAACCGCAAAGCCAAGAAGACATGCACAGGGTCATTCTGCAAATTGCAGGTGCATTGCACTTGCCAAATTCAAAACAACGCGCTGAACTTCTTTGGCAAAACATTCAGCAGAAATTAGAAGTCGCTGCAGCGCGCGTGCCCAAGTCAGCTATAGGCGCGCGCATTTATTTTGAAGCAGGCACCGGTTATTTTGCAGCCGGAGAAGCTTCCTACATTGGCGAAACACTCAAGCGTCTGGGCTTGGTCAATGTGGTCACACCATTGATGGGATCTTTCCCTCAGGTCAATCCTGAGTTTGTGGTCAAAGCCAATCCTCAAATTATTTTCATGGGCGAGCG
>CAIODE010000140.1 GCA_903856875.1 uncultured Burkholderiales bacterium | reverse complement strand
ATTGAAATTAATCCCATCACATTTTCATCGTTCACGATGGGCAGATGCCGAATATGGTTGTCAGTCATGATTTGCATGCACTGATCTATGGTGTGTTTTGTATTGATCGTGATGACTTTAGAAGTCATGATTTCGCTCACCTTGGCATCGCTGCTGCTCTTGCCCTTAAGTACAACTTTGCGAGCATAGTCACGCTCTGAGAAGATACCTTCCAACGTTTGACCATCTATGACCAGTAGAGCGCCTATGTTGTGCTGTGCCATGATCTCTAATGCTTCTCTTACAGTTGCATTTGGACCGACAGAATAAACAGGCCGTTTGCTTTGTTCTAGGAATTGGCTGATAGTTTTCATAGGAAATCCTTCGTAAGTAGTGATCCTTAACTTCGATGACACAAAAAATCGGACACCCTTCTAAGCCTACCCAAAGTACTGAAGCACTTGTTGACAACATCTTGGGGGACATCGGGTATCTCATTCGCCATAGGCGTCGTCAATTGGCCGCCAGCAAAAATGCTAGAAATAAGTGCAACATTCTGGCTACGCTGGCCCATTTACAGGAACAGTTCCAGCCCGCATGAGTTCACCCAGTGCCATAATTGCCTCGTCAAAATGGTTCATTATTCGCACGCCCTTGGGGACTCTCCTGACCTGCAACAAACCAGCACCTCCCGCCCAGATCAGCATTTGTGGTGGCAGCAAACGCCGCAAATGCGTCAGCGTTGGCACGACATCTCTAGGGGGATACGAAAAACTGAATGTCAGCGCAACCACATCGGCTTTGCACTCTGTGGCTGCCAGCTTCAAGCTATCCAATGGAATTTCGGTTCCAACGTTCACGATGTACGCACCAGCTTCTGCCATCACCGCCTCGACCATCAGCAAACCAAGCTGATGGTGCTCACCTGGGGGTAAGGCGAATAAGAAGATTGGAAAAGCAGGCTTTGGTTTTGATTTGAGTGTCTGCGTAATTAAATAACGCTCGATCATGGAGGAGCAAAGGTGCTCGTGGTACACATCGATTTCACCACTGAGCCATGCGTCTCCAATGCCCACCATCAGTGGGGCAATGGTATGTTGGACAAAGTCCAACATGGTTTGCTTAGCACGTCGTTTGCGCAGCAAGGCTTTAAATGCCTCACTGTCGGAGTGCTTAAGTAGGCTGATGAAAGCATTTGTGGACTCTGAGCGCTCAACATCAGGTTTTAAAAGGTTCAGATCAGCGAAAATTTTCAAATTTTCCAGTGCTGTATTGGCCACCACTTGACCAGGGCGAAATCCGGCCTCTATCAGGCGTCTGATGACCAGGAGCCTGTCGACGGATTCGCGTGAATAAATGGCCCTGCCATCTACCGCATTTTCAACCGAAGGAAAGCCAAACCGTTGACGCCACTTTCTTAGCTTATCAACGCCAAAGCCCGTCAGACGCTCGATTTCCGACTGTAAGACAAAGGAGTTTGTAGGCATGCCAATCAGGGTAACAAAAAAAGAAACAATTGTCCTCCCTGTTTTGTCCCGGACAAAAGCCTTAAATTATCAATCTTAGAAACGATTTGTTTAGATAATTTTGCGGCATGCGCAATTAGTCGAAATTAAAACTGTGTGACAAACAGTCGCGCATTCTTTGGAGAGAACCGATGAAATCGACAGAAGAACCTACGCCGCTTGAAAGACGTATAACTTGGGCAAAAAAACACTGGATACTTTTCTTTTCTGAAATGCCTTTACGAGAAACGAATTTGCAGTCGGTAACTCAGACACTTAAACCCATATCCGAGCTTCATGAGGACCCTATGAACTTGAATGCGGATCCTCGCTCCCCAAAAGGGAGCTAGCAGCGTTTAGTAAATAGACGCTTTTGCCATTCAGAATACAAACTAGAGCTTGTTGAATAAGTAAACACGATGTTAAATAAGCGAGCTGCCCTAGGACTGCAAGTCATCACGATCATTGCGAGCGCCCCTATTGATAAAACAATCACCGCTAACTTCCTGGCGTCTGCTACAGGAGTTTCGCTTTCCTACATTGAAGGCATCTTGAAAGATGCAAGAGGATTTAGATTAATTCAATCTACTCGTGGACCGGGCGGAGGCTATCAATCTGTAGCCTCAATGCGCGATCTTTCAGTTTGGGACGTTCTCGAATGTTTCAATCCTCCAACAAACTGCTCTCATGATGTCCACTCCTCACCAGAGTGGCGTTCAACAAATCTGATCGCAGAGAAGTCTTTTCAATTTGAAAAAGAATTTCTCCAGAAGTTTCCTATTTCTCATCTGGTGCCCGAATGGATTGAGTCTGATTCCCTAAAGCAGACCAAGTCTATGGCCAAGAGCTTTAAGCAGTTGCCGAAAAAAGTGAAACCAGTTGCTCCCAATTCTGTTTTTGACTTGTCAAACTTTTTAAATTTACAAGTTACTTAAGGACAGTGATGAAAATAACTTATATGTTGTGGAATCAAAGCGGTGTAGACAGTGAAATTCCAAAGGGAGAAGCTTGGAAATGGATCCTGCATCTTGAACATGAAATTGAAATTTATTCAATCTTTAAAAATCTCAAGCAAAAAATTGATGGCGAAAAATTAATACTAGTTAACTTGCAAATTGATCAGCAGTGTAGTTCTGATGAATTCTTAAGCATAGCTTTAGAATCATTTAAAGAGCCCGTTACTTACGATGATTTCATGCCTGTTGCAAGAGTAATTTCTGCGCATACGGAAACTGATTTAGTCTTGAATTGATCTGTTTTGGAGTGCTTTGTTATGCGCATTTATGACGGGGGTTAGTTCATAACTGGCTGAGTAAGTTTGCAGCATCTTTGACCGTCATGGCCAATCCAACACCTTTTTGGCGTGCCAGACTGTTCATTTCTGTGACGATGCCATGCTCATACCCATCTTGCGCATCCCCAATCCTGGCCGACATGTGCGAGTAGCAAGCACAAGGCACTCCATGAGCCTCCAAAATACTAAGTACCACTTTGCCCGCGTCTTCTTTTCCACCGCCCGCATCGTTGAAGAAAACACAACTAGGTTTTCGCTTAAGCGCAATTACAAATTCAGCAGAAGATCGCCCCCCATGCGAGCCTGAGATCACGACTGCTTTAGTGTGCGAGTTGCTAATGTGAGCGATTGAGTTAAGTAAGAACATTTGTGACCTGACCCCAAATAGGTGACCTCAAATAATGAGGCTCCATCTTTGATCCAAAAATGAGCTGTGTCAAATGCAGTCTGGCATTCCCCAAATTTGGATGGCACTCTCAGTAAGACAACGTTAGGTAAAACGTCTCAATTAAAGGGTATGCGGTATTACAAATCTTTGGCGGTTGTGGTTAACTTGACTTCGCTTGTTAAGTTCATATGGCATTCCCCCAATTCAGTAGACAAATATTATTGTCAAAATCTGAATGGGAGAAATACAAATGCAAAAAGCCAAATACACAGCTGAGTTCAAAGAAGAGGCGGTTCGCCAAGTTATCGACAGGGGCCACTCTGTCATCGATGTAGCCAAACGATTAGGAATTGGGGACGGCCTTCTGTACACCTGGGTCAAGAAGTTCAAGGCCGCCAATGAGCCAGTTGCCATTGATGACATGAAGTCAATGCAGGCAGAGCTCAACCGTTTGAAGGCTGAACTCAGGCGCACTACAGAGGAGCGCGATATCCTAAAAAAGGCCGCCGCGTACTTTGCCAAACAGTCCGAGTGAAGTACGCGTTTATCCAAGAGCACCGGGCAGAGTTCACTTTGAGCGGGATGTGACGGGTGCTGGACGTTCACCGCAGTGGCTTCTATGCCTGGTTACTGGAGCCCTTGTCGGCAAGGGCTGTGGAGAACCAAGCCCTGACAGCGCAGATCAAAGAGTTCTATGACCAGAGCATGGGCATCTATGGCAGCCCTCGAATCTTTTGTGATTTGAGGGAGGCAGGAGTTCAATGCAGCGAGAACCGGGTGGCCAGGCTCATGCGGATGGCTCAAATCAAGTCTGTGCGGGGCTACAAAAGGCCACGTTACAAGGTGGGCCGGCCCTCACAGGTCTCGCCCAACCAGTTGCAGCGCCAGTTCCAGCAAGACGAGGCAGATCAAGTTTGGGTGACCGATATCACGTACATCCGCACATATGAGGGTTGGCTGTACTTGGCGGTGGTGCTGGACTTGCACTCAAGGGCTGTGGTGGGCTGGAGCATGCGAGGCAGCATGCAGACCACTTTGGTTCTGGATGCGTTGACGATGGCTGTGTGGCGTCGCCGGCCCAAGGGTTCGGTGATCATCCACTCAGACCAGGGCTCACAGTTTGGAAGTGACGAGTTCAGCCGTTGGTGCAAGGAAAACCGTTTAAGCCCCAGTAT
>CAIODE010000139.1 GCA_903856875.1 uncultured Burkholderiales bacterium | reverse complement strand
GTTCGCAGCTGGGTAAGGATGGGGTTGTTGGGTGGGTGACGATTTCTGGTACTCCAGCATGAGGAACCCACCCAACAACCCCATCCTCACCCAGCGAGCTCAGCAAAGTCAGCAGGTCCAACAACAAAAAGCCTATACAAGTCAAAACACGAGAGATTTGGTAAGCTTAACAAGCCATTTAACAATCCAGGATGGAGACACATACGATGAATACCCCCAACACACACATTCCTTTGCACCGCCGCAGCGTACTGACCGGCAGCGCCAGTGCATTGGCCATGATAGGCCTGGCCTCTTGGAGCCGTGGCAGTTTGGCACAAACTGCCGCAGCGCCCAAACCACTTCCCGCCTACGTGAGTTGGAAGGATGCAAGCAGCGTCATCGTGCACAGCGGCACCACCATCGAAACCAAACGCAGCGCATTTGGCACCAGCGTGATCACCCCCGCTGAGCAACTTTATATTCGCAATAATTTGCCTGCACCAGACGCTGCCATCGTTGCAGATCGTGACGCTTGGGAAATCAACATTGAGGGAGTTCAAAACCCGCGCAAACTGACTGTGCGTGATCTCAAATCCTTAGGTCTCGAAACGGTGGCCATGGTGCTGCAGTGTTCAGGCAACGGACGAGGTTTTTTTCCTAGTAAACCCAGTGGTACCCCTTGGACTGTCGGTGCGGCAGGCTGCGTGGTGTGGAGCGGCGTTCCTGTTAAAGCGGTGGTTGATCTGTTGGGCGGTATGGCCAGCGGTGCGCGTTACATGACCGGAACGGGCGGTGAAAAACTGCCTGCAGGCATCGACCCTAAAAGCATCATGGTGGAGCGATCAGTACCCGTGGCAGCAATGGCTGACGCACTTTTGGCATGGGAGATGAATGGTGCTCCTATTTCTTTGGCACATGGTGGCCCCCTGAGACTGATCGTGCCAGGTTACACCGGCGTCAACAATATCAAGTACGTCAAACAGTTGGCATTTTCAGCCCAAGAAAGCGACGCAAAAATCATGTCGCACGGCTACCGAATGACGCCTGCAGGTGGCAAGAGCGATCCAAGTCAGCCATCGGTTCAAGAGATGACGGTCAAATCTTGGATCAACTCTCCCAGCGCTGAGGATGGCCCCACCAGCGGGCAGATCAAGGCCGGCATGGTGCAAATTCAAGGTGTGGCTTTTGGGGGTCTCAATGCGGTCAAGGGCGTGGAAGTTTCTGTTGATGGGGGCAAAACTTGGCAAGCAGCCAGACTAGTAGGCCCAGATCTTGGCAAGTACGCATGGCGCCAGTTTGTGTTGCAGGCGCGACTGAGTCCTGGCAATTACACGATGGCCAGTCGCGCGACCGATATGGCCGGCAACGTGCAACTGCAAAACAGAGGCGAAAACCTGAGTGGTTACAACAACACCAGCTGGGCCGATCACGCAGTCAAACTCAACGTGGCCTAAGCGTCTGTTTGTATTCATTTAACAGACATGACCGTCATTGTTTTACCGTTATTCAAGCGTGCTTGCCGCTCACCAAAATCAATGTGTTTCTCTAATTTATTGCCAATTTTGATTGCAGCCGGTTCGCTAATCGTTTTACCCGCCTACAGCGCCGATGAAGCGGCACAAATGATGCAAGGCAAGTCGCTTTTCACAACAGCTGCTCCTGCATGCGCCATCTGTCACACCTTAAAAGACGCAGGCTCTGAAGGTGCAGTAGGCCCCGTACTAGACGAGATCAAACCGGACTTTGCACGGGTTACCAAAGCATTGCTAAACGGCTTGGGAAATATGCCGTCCTACAAGGCTATATTGACGGAAGTGCAGATTGCTGCGCTTGCACGCTATGTCTCTAGAGCTTCAGGTGCAGAAAAAAATTAACACGCATTGAGCAGCAAGGCCAGCAAAAAAACTCAAACCTCCAACTCAACCAACCACAAAGCCGCATCCCGAATTTGCAAGCGCCCCTTGTCTGCCTCAGCCCGACATTCCCGAAGTAATTGAACACTTTGCGCATCAGGCCACTGCTCAGCAAAACGTCCTAACGCCCTGTGCGGTTTTGTGTCTGATAATTTGCATTCCAACAGATGCGTCAGCGTATCGCCCTCACTCAGACAAAAATCAACTTCTGCCTCGTCCTTGGTGCGGATGTAATGCAGGTCTACCGATGCGCCACGCGTGTCTTGCTGCCATTGAACATTTTTAAGCAAGTGACAAGCCACTAAGTTTTCAAACTTCAAACCATCATCGCCCAACACCAATCCGGTATCGTAAAAATAAACTTTGGGCGCTTGCAGTGTGGCTCGAGCAATGTTGAGATGCCATGGACGCACGACAAAAACAATGAACAAAGCTTCCAAAATATCCAGGTATTTATTGAGCGTGACAGGCGAAACATTCAAATCGCGCGCCATTGAAGCAATTGACAAAGGCGACCCTACCCTTGAGCGCAACATCTCTGCAAACAAACGCATGGCATTGACTTCTTTAAGTCGTGAGAACTCCAACACGTCTTCACGAACCAAGCCATTGAAGTATTCGTTGCGCCAACGCTGTGCATCACTGTCTGATTCAGCCAAGGCAGGCTCTGGAAAACCGCCTCTTGCCATTAAATGCGTTAGCGCTTCATGCGGCGATACTTGTTGGGCTTCGCTCCATTCACGAACTGACAAGGGGTGCAGGCGCAATCGGAAATATCGACCCGCAAGAGACTCGCCTGATTGACGAAAGGTATCCATGCGGGCGCTGCCCGTGATGAAGACCGATTGTCCGGGGGCTTTGCCGTCATACACACCTTTGAGCCAACTTTTCCAGTCGGCCATTTTGTGAATTTCATCAAAAACCAACAAGGGCGCACTTTGACGCCAGCTCTGCTCTTGAATGACCTTTCGATGCGTCATCACGTCATAGTTAAGATATTGACCACCGGAAAACTCAGCGAGAAGTTGTTGACTCAAGGTGGTTTTACCGACCTGACGCGGGCCAGTCAAGACCACCATTTTCTTTTGGAGGTCTTGTCTAATGCGATGGTCTAAGTAGCGTTTCATTCGACTATTTTATATTTAAATAACAAAAAGTCGCGACTATTTGTTATTTATGTGTTGTTTTGACGGCCAAATGTCATGCCATGACGAGGCTGGCGTGAGTGTTTCT
Source organism: uncultured Burkholderiales bacterium (assembly GCA_903856875.1). Lineage (GTDB taxonomy): Bacteria > Pseudomonadota > Gammaproteobacteria > Burkholderiales > Burkholderiaceae_C > Limnohabitans_A. The sequence goes on along the minus strand of CAIODE010000139.1, from coordinate 119 downwards.
TTGGGCTGGAGCGTTGAGTAGCAAGGCCTAACTTTGGTTTACCTTGTGGGAACGTTGAGCAGCAAGGCCTAAGGCGGCTTCCTCATGCTGGAGTACCAGAAATCGTCAGCCGCCTTAGG
>CAIODE010000138.1 GCA_903856875.1 uncultured Burkholderiales bacterium | reverse complement strand
TGGGGAGTCTGACCCACTGAACGATCCCGAAGAAATTCGCGACCGCTACGAAAAGCTCATAGCCGGTGTGATTGACGCAGGCGCCTGTAACCGCGAACCTACCACCATTGTGGATTGCACAGGAGACACCATCGCGGTGGTGCGTGAAGGTTTAGGCGATATCGCCCTTTTAGGCTTGTAAATCAAGCTGAGAAAGTTCGAGAAATTTCTAGAAACATCCAGACTCTTTGAGACAATGCGCTGTGGACACCACTAACCTCATCCAAACCGTTTCGGTCTATGCCATCCCCGTGATTTTTGCCATCACGCTGCATGAGGCTGCGCACGGCTATGCCGCCAAGTATTTTGGCGACAGCACGGCTTACATGATGGGCAGGGTGACGCTCAACCCGTTTTCGCACATTGATCTCATGGGCACCATCCTCTTGCCCTTGCTGCTTTACTTCAGCACCAATGGTGCTTTGCTTTTTGGCTTTGCCAAACCTGTACCAGTTGATTTTGGCAACCTGCGTCATCCCAAGCGCGACATGGTGTGGGTGGCTTTGGCAGGGCCTGCGTCTAACTTGGTCCAAGCCATTGTGTGGGCACTTCTGTTCGTGGTCTACACCGACTTTGGCGTTTCAGAAAAGTTTTTCTTGGCCATGTGCAAAGCCGGTGTGCTTAGCAATGTGGTGATGTTTGCCTTCAATTTATTTCCACTGCCTCCCTTAGATGGTGGCCGCATTGTGGTGGGCTTGTTGCCTTGGAAACAGGCTTATCAATTTTCTCGCATTGAACCCTACGGCTTTTACATCGTCATGGCCTTGGCCATCACGGGCGTGGTCAACCACTTGTGGCTAGACCCCGTCATGAATGCCACGTTTGGACTGATCCAACTGATGTTGCAATCCATTTCTTAAAGCTGAATTGATATGACGACAGACACCCATCAAACTGAGCGCACACGCGTTTTAACTGGCATTACAACCACAGGTACGCCGCACTTAGGTAACTACGTGGGTGCCATTCGCCCTACCGTTCAAGCCAGTCTCAACCCTGCCACCCAAGGCTTCTACTTTTTGGCCGACTACCACGCGCTCATTAAGTGCGATGAGCCAGCGCGAATTCAACGCTCTACTCTAGAAATTGCCGCCAGCTGGATTGCAGCAGGTCTTGATCCTGAGCGCGTCATGTTTTACCGCCAGTCAGACATTCCCGAAATTCCTGAACTGACTTGGTTTTTAACCTGTGTCACAGGCAAAGGCTTGCTCAATCGTGCACACGCCTACAAAGCCTCCATCGATAAAAACAACGCAGCTGGCAACGACCCCGATGCCGATGTGTCTGCCGGATTGTTCATGTACCCCGTGCTCATGGGCGCCGACATTTTGATGTTCAAGGCGCACAAAGTGCCTGTGGGCCGTGATCAAATTCAGCACATTGAGATGGCACGCGACATGGCATCTAGCTTCAACCACTTGTATGGCGAACACTTGGTTTTGCCTGAAGCGGTCATTGAAGAATCAGTCGCACTCCTCCCAGGCCTTGATGGCCGCAAAATGAGCAAAAGCTACGACAACACCATTCCGCTGTTCTCTTCAAGCGCGCAACTCAAAAAATTGATCTCCGGCATCGTGACCGATTCACGTGCACCCGGAGAAGTCAAAGACACTGAAGGCTCAGCGCTGTTTCAAATTTATCAAGCATTTGCAAGTAGCGAAGAAACGGCCACTTTGGCCAAAGCCTATGCCGATGGCATTGGCTGGGGCGATGCCAAGCAAATTTTGTTTGAGCGCATTGATCGCGAAATTGCGCCCATGCGAGCGCAATACGAAGAGCTGATCGACAACCCAGGCAAAGTAGAGGCCATTTTGTTGAAAGGCGCTGCCAAGGCCCGCGAACTGGCCACACCTTTCATCAAAGAGTTGCGATACGCTGTCGGCCTTCGATCACTGGCCAACACGGGAGATGCTCAAGTTTCAGCAAAAGCTTCTCGCGCCGCTGCGCCTTCTTTCAAACAGTACCGTGAGAAAGATGGCCAGTTTTATTTCAAACTGGTCGACCCTCAAGGCAGCGTGCTGCTCCAAAGTTTGGGGTTCAGTTCACCCAAAGATGCCGGCTTGGCCATTGCTCAATTGCAACAAGTTGGTACCAAAGCGATGACCGACTTCGGCCCGCAAATTGGCTTCGGCGAGGGTGTGAAGTTGGCCGAAGTGGCCGAGGCCCTGGATGCACTGCGTGCTGAATTGGCAGAAAAAGCCAAAGCAAAGGGCTAGTCCTAAGAAGCTGAGAGGGGGTGTAACCCTAAGGCCTTCTAGATGAATCTGACAAATCTGTAATAAGTGTTCAAATTTCACAAAAGTTGCTTGATTTGTTGCAGAGTTTGCTGATACCCTCATACTTTAAGTTTCATTCTTGAGCACACCATGACCGTTTATGTGATTGACGACCATCCGCTGATGCGCGACGCCCTCACCATGCTGGTTCAACGGGTTCGACCCGGTTTGAAGGTGGTTTCGGTGGCCAAACTGAACAATTTGGAAGCCACGGTTGAACGTCAAGGCACACCTGAATTAATTTGTCTCGACCTGAAATTGCCCGACACGCTGGGCTTGTCAGGCGTGCATGCTGTGAAGGCCAAATTTCCCGATGTCCCTTTGGTGGTGGTCACAGGCTCTGAAGCCAGCGAGTGCGAAGCTGCTTGCTTGGAAGCAGGTGCCAATTTGTTTTTAGAAAAAGCCAGCCCACCCAACACGATCATTGAGGGCCTGCGTACTTTCCTTCCTTCACCCAAGGAAGAAGCTGCAGCCGAGGGCACTGTGGCCGCGCCCACCAAACTGTCCAAGCGACAGAAGCAGTTGATTTTGATGTTGGATCAGGGTCTGAGCAACAAAGACATTGCCGACAAGCTCACCATCAGCGAGCACACTGTCAAGGTTCACTTCTGGCGCTTGTTCAGAAGACTGGGCGTCAACAGCCGCACGCAGGCTTTGCACTTTGCCCGCACCAACGGCTGGCTCGGTATTTAGTCTTTTTTCTTTTTGTTGACGATGTCAGGTGTGACAGCGTCAATGACATTGATGACCGTCTTGCCGGTGTAAATGACGGTAGCAGCCACCGCATCGGCCGCGGCCACAACAGCGCAGCCTTGCAGGCTAAGACAAGCAAAGATGGCTAATGCTAATTTCATAGACTGTTTCTCCATCGAATTGATTGCACTGCAGCAATTCTAAGGGCTTTAGCTTTCGACAAATATTCTGGCCTTGCGCGGTGTCAAAACCAAAGTTTCGCCCTCTTTGTATTGCTGTTCAGCAAACAAGTGCGCAGACAACTGGGCTTCAATGACGGTGTCTTTGGCAAAGTCGTGGTGATCTACGGGTTCAAACTCCAAGCGCGCAATGGGGCCCACCACAATGGCGCGGGTGAGTTTGGCTTTGATGCCGGCATCGCCTGAGGTGTAGCGCTTCACTTCGATATCGTGAGGACGCACATAAGCGAAGGCTTTGCTGTCTTGAACATTTTGGTGTTCGGGACTGTTCAGGCTGACGGCATTGTCGCCACCGATCAGCATTTCGCCTTCGTGAGCGCGG
>CAIODE010000137.1 GCA_903856875.1 uncultured Burkholderiales bacterium | reverse complement strand
TGCCATTTTTGACCCGGGCTGTGAGTTCTGGTGCGTAAGAAGGTTTGTCCAAACCGCCGCACAACATCGTGGCGCCTTCTTTGGGTCCGAGTTCAATGTAACTTCTCACTTTGGCCAAATGCGCTTGGCTGATCATGGGGCCGACGATGGTGTTTTCATCCAGAGGATCTCCCACTGAAATGCGTTTCGCACGTTCTGTGAATTTCTGCACAAAGTCGGCGTAAATACTTTGCTGCACCAAGATGCGACTACCTGCGGTGCAGCGCTCACCGTTGTTGCTGAAAATCATGAACACGGCAGCGTCCAGTGCGCGCGGCAAGTCGGCATCTTCAAAAATCACAAAAGGCGATTTGCCGCCCAACTCCATGCTAAATTTTTTAAGACCCGCGCTTTGCACAATGCGATTGCCCGTGGCTGTCGAGCCTGTGAAAGAAATGGCGCGCACATCGGGGTGCGAGACCAAAGGCTCGCCAGCATCTTTGCCATAGCCATGCACCAAATTCAAAACACCAGGCGGCACACCGGCTTCAAGCGCCAGCTCACCCAAGCGCGCAGCCGACATGGGCGAGAGCTCACTCATTTTCAAAACGGCTGTGTTGCCAAAGGCCAGGCAAGGCGCCACTTTCCAAGTGGCTGTCATGAAGGGCACATTCCATGGGCTGATCAAGGCGCAAACACCCACAGGATGAAACAGCGTGTAGTTCAAGTGGGTCGGTGTGGGATAGGTGTGGCCATCCACGCGCGTGCACATTTCTGCAAAGTAAGAAAAATTGTCAGCGGCACGCGGTACCAATTGCTTGCCTGTTTGCGCAATGGTTTGGCCACAATCGCGCGTTTCGGTTTCGGCAATGGTGGGCACGTGTTTGGTAATCAGCTCGCCCAGCTTGCGCATGATCTTGGCGCGATCGGCGGCCGGTGTAGCAGCCCATTTTGGAAAGGCCGCTTTGGCGGCAGCCACCGCTTTATTGACTTCATTCAAGCCGCCTGATGACACTTCTGCCAAAACTTCTTGTGTGGCGGGGTCGCGGGTTTCAAAAGTCTCTGCACTTGCAACGGAGCGTCCGTCAATTAAATGGTCTATGCGCATTTTCTAATCCTGTTTTCTTGGCTCTTTACTCACCCAAGGTGTTGATCAAATCGCCAACACCTTCAATGCTGGTCACAATCACATCGCCCACTTCACAATTCACCACGCCATCGGGCGTGCCTGTCAATATCAAATCGCCAGGCTGCAAAGTCATGAAGGCACTGAAGTACTCAATCAAAGTAGGTACATCAAAAATCATGTCGCGTGTGTGGCCGCTTTGCGTGAGCTTGCCGTTGACTGTTGTTTGTAAATTCAAATTCATGGGGCTGCCATAAGCATCGTGAATGTCTTTGGCATCGACCAGCCACGGGCCAATGGGCGTGCAGGTATCTCGGTTCTTCACACGGAAGTTAGGCCGATACCAGTTTTCCAAATAATCCCGAATGGCGTAATCGTTGGCCACTGTGTAGCCGCCCACATGGTCATAGGCGTTTTCTTTTTTCACATGCTTGGCGGTGCGACCAATGACCACGGCCAGTTCACATTCATAGTGCATGTGCGTAGCGTCTTTCGGTCTGCGTGTGAGGGCTTTGTGACCGATCAGAGCGCCTTCGCCTTTGACAAACACCAAGGGTTCTTCAGGCGCTTTGAAAGCCAATTCTTTGGCGTGATCGGCATAGTTCAAACCCAAAGCCAAAATCGTTCTGGCTTGTGGCACAGGCGCCAAGGGCGGCAACCAAACCACTTCGTCAAGCTTCAAGCGTTTGCCAGCCCAAGGGCTGCGCGTGAGCAACAACTCGCCATTCGATTCAACGGCCTCATGCACAGCGCCAGCCCAAGCAATGCGTGCGTGTTTCATGCTGTCGCTCCTACAAAGTGATTGACCAGCGTTTCAAAGCCAGGTGCCGAAATTTCCACCACATCGCCCACTTTGACGCGCGGCCGCTTGCCATCTGGCAAGCAATCACTGCCCAACAAAAGAACATCGCCTTCTTGAAAGGTCATAAATTCAGAAATATCTGCATGCAATTTCTGCGATGCACGCACAGCGTCTGCGTAGTTCACGCGTTGCACTTCATGGCCATTCACTTTGACAGTGAGCACCATGGCATCGCTTTGAACTTCTGCAACTGGTTTGGCCTGACGCCCCACACCCAAAAAGCCATCGATGCATTTGAATTTGACAGGCGGCCGGTAATAGCTCTCATGCGGAATGGACACGTCATTGACCAACACGCAGGACACCACACGGGCATCTGCCCCAAACACCCACGCCAAATTGGCACCCACATCGACTTCAGGCACATTTGCAGGGATGGCAATTTTGTCGCCAGACGCGGTGAACGTATTGGCCGTTTTGATGAACAACACAGGGGCTTGGGGTGCGCCTTTGTGCGGCGGCTCTGACATTTGCGGGGCTCTGTGATTCCACTCTCTTTTGAAATTTAAGAGCGCACCGTAAACGGTACCTCGCGGCCAATAAGGCGTTAATTTATTTTGCATGCTTATGCCATCTCTTCTGAATTCAATTCGGTACTCAAAGTTTCCAGTTGAATCACTGCATCTAGCAATTGATACAACTGCGCTAATTTCTGTTTGCCCAATTCACTTTCCATCCATGCGTAATGCGCCTCAATGGCCTCGGACAGTTTGGCCACCTTGGTCAAACCCAAGTCGGTGGCGCGAACCACTGTGCTTCGCGCATCTTGCGGGCAACGACGACGCTCAATCAGACCGTCTCGTTCCATCCGCGTGAGCACGCCCGTCAAGCTCGGCCCCAACAAAAAAGCCTCGCGTGCAACGCGCCCTGTTTCCACGCCTTCTTCAAAGTGCGCGTTTTCGCCCAATACCCGAAGCACACGCCACTGCTGATCGGACAAGCCGTGCTCTCGCAGACTGGGACGGGCGTGCGTCATGACCGCCTCGCGTGCTTGCAGCAGCAGGCGAGGAAGATTGCGGTGGACGAAAGCTTGTTTTTTCATGGCAACAGTATTTATTTAACATGTTAAATGAATTTCAATCTTTCGGGAAATCGGGTAAACCCGCTTTTTTCCAACAACTTGCCCCCAGCGCCTCATGTGATGAGCTCCAAGCCAGTGAATAATTGCGCCATGAACGCATCTTTTTTTGACAAGCACCGCATCCGGTTGATTCAAGCGCCCATGGCGGGTTCGCAAAACCACCGCTTGGCTGCAGCCGTCTTCTTCGCTGGCGGCATGGGCAGTATTCCGGCGGCCATGCTCACAGCTGAGCAACTGCAAAGCGAGCTCAGTGCCTTTGAAGATGCAATCGCCTCGGAAAAGGAAAACGTAAAGGCCACGCAGTGGGACGAGTTCTTACCCGTCAACGTCAACTTTTTCTGCCACACCCCACCGCCCGTGCAAAATGAAAGAGAAGCAGCTTGGCGCCAGAAGCTCGCGCCTCTTTATCTGGCCCATGGCATTGATCCCAAGTCTGTTGGTTCTGGGCCTGGCCGCGCCCCTTTCAGCGAAGAAAGTTTGAAGTTGGTGGGCCAATTCAAGCCTGCCGTGGTCAGCTTTCACTTTGGTCTGCCCAAAGCGCAATGGGTACAGCAGATCAAGGACTGGGGTGTTCAAATTTGGTCTTCCGCCACCACGGTGCAAGAAGCGCAATGGCTAGAACAGCAAGGTGTCGACGCCATCATTGCCCAAGGCCTAGAAGCCGGCGGTCATCGTGGCATGTTCCTCACCGAAGACCTCAGCACGCAGCTTGGCAGCTTGAGCTTGCTGCCTCAATTGGTAAAGGCCGTGAGTTTGCCGATCATTGCGGCGGGCGGCATTTCCAGTCCGGCTGCAGTCAGTGCTGCCAAAGCACTGGGTGCCAGCGCGGTCCAAGTGGGCACCGCGTTTCTCACCAGCCACGAAGCCACCACCAGCGCCTTGCACCGGCAAGCTTTGATGTCTTCGTCTGCGCAGCACACCGCTTTGACCAATCTGTTCAGCGGCCGCCCTGCGCGCGGCATTGTCAACAAGTTCATGCGTGACTTCGGCCCCCTCAACGCCCAAGCCCCTAGCTTTCCCTTGGCCACCGCGGCCGTCGCGCCACTGCGAGTCGCCGCAGAAGCCAAAGGCTTGAGCGATTTCTCGCCTTTGTGGTCGGGCCAAAATGCATCCGATTGCGAAGCCTTGCCTGCCGCCGACATTGCTCACAAACTCTTGCAAGGCTGGGCCTGATGCGAGCTGTTTTTCATTTGGCAACACCACAGTGTTAGGCTTGGGACATGGCCAAAGATAAAACCATTTTCACTTGCACCGATTGCGGCGGCACCACGCCTCGTTGGCTGGGCAAATGTCCCGCCTGCGGCGCTTGGAACACGCTGATTGAAAGCACGGTCGATTCAAGCGGCAGTGCCAAAAACAGATACACCAGCCAATTTCAAGCCCTGGCCAAAACCTCAGAGCTCACCAAGTTGGGCGACATCGAAGCCACCGACATCGATCGCACCGCCACGGGTTTGGAGGAGCTCGACCGCGCCTTAGGTGGCGGGGTGGTGGAAGGCGGCGTGGTTTTGATTGGCGGCGATCCTGGCATTGGCAAGTCCACTTTGTTGCTCCAAGCCCTCGATGCTTTGCAGCGCAAAGGCATGAACACGTTGTATGTCACAGGTGAAGAAAGCGGCGCGCAAGTAGCGCTGCGGTCTAGGCGCCTAGGCCTAGACAAAAGCCAAGTTCAAGTTTTGGCCGAAATTCAATTGGAAAAAATACTGGCCACCTTGCAAACCGAGCGACCCAACATTGCGGTCATCGACTCTATTCAAACGGTGTACTCCGACCAGCTCACCTCAGCCCCCGGTTCCGTGGCGCAGGTTCGCGAGTGTGCCGCCCACCTCACCCGGGCCGCCAAAGCCACCGGCACCGCCATTGTTTTGGTGGGCCACGTCACCAAAGAAGGCGCCTTGGCCGGGCCCCGCGTGCTTGAGCACATGGTCGATACGGTGCTGTACTTTGAAGGCGATACGCACAGCAGCTTCCGTTTGATCAGGGCCATCAAAAATCGCTTTGGCGCCGTC
>CAIODE010000136.1 GCA_903856875.1 uncultured Burkholderiales bacterium | reverse complement strand
TTCATTCACCATGTGGGCGGCATCGTTGCTGGCGCTGCCGTCAACCCCTATGCCCACAGGCACGCCGGCTTCCATCATTTTTCGAATGGGTGCAATGCCACTGGCCAATCGCATGTTGCTGCAAGGACAATGTGCAATGCCTGTTCTAGTGGCTGCAAAAAGTGAGATGCCTTCATCGTCCAATTTGACGCAATGTGCATGCCACACATCGTGTCCCAACCAGCCTAGGTCTTCTGCATATTGAGTAGGCGTGCGATTGAATTTTTCCAAGCTGTAAGCGTTGTCATGGTCATTTTCTGCCAAGTGGGTGTGCAGGCGCACGCCATAGTGCCTGGCCATCTCTGCCGACAAACGCATGAGGTCTTGGCTGACGCTGAACGGCGAGCAGGGGGCTACCGCCACTTGCGTCATGGCGCCATGCGATGCATCGTGATAGCGTTCAATCAGTCGCTGCGTGTCTTTCAGGATGGCATCTTCTTGCTCCACCACGCGATCGGGCGGCAGGCCGCCCTTGGATTGGCCCACACTCATGCTGCCGCGTGTCGCTACAAAACGCATGCCAATTTCTTGGGCTGCCGCAATGCAATCGTCTAATTTCACGCCATTGGGGTAGATGTACAGGTGGTCGCTGCTGGTGGTGCAGCCCGACAACAGCAATTCGGCCATGGCGGTTTGGGTGCTGGCGTAAATCATGTCGGGTTGAAGGCCAGCCCAAATGGGATAAAGGCCTTGGAGCCAGCTGAAAAGCTCGGCGTTTTGAACGGTGGGTATGGCGCGCGTCAAGCTTTGCGACATGTGATGGTGCGTGTTAACCATGCCTGGAATGACAACGTGGTGCTCAGCATTGATCATGCGATCGGCTGTTTGAGGCAATTGGGCTGCTGGGCCAATGGCCTCAATGCAGTTGTCTCTGACAAAGACCGAGGCATTTCGAAGTTCATCGCCTGAGTCGTTGAGCGTGGCAAGGGTGTGAGCGTTGTGGATGAGCAAGGTGGTCAGTGGGAATGATTCTGCACTAAGAAATTGCGTGTGTCCAAGTGAGGCACTACACTCTGACACCATGAGTTCTACGACCCACCTGCACAGCGATATTCAGCAAAATCCCCGAGCCTTTCTCAGGCAGTTGTTTGATGAGGCTGTTAAGCGGGCACTGCCACTGCACAACACACCGGCTTTTTTACCCAAGCCACCCAAGGGCCGAACCCTGGTGCTGGGCGCAGGCAAGGCAGCGGGTGCCATGGCCCACGCAGTGGAAGCCTTGTGGCCGGAAGATGCGCCCTTGTCTGGCATGGTGGTGACGCGTTATGGGCATACGCCGGCCAGACCTGAAGGCGTGCCTGAGCGTTTGAAAATTGTGGAAGCATCACACCCCGTGCCCGATGCGGCGGGGTTGGCTGCGGCGAAAGAAATTTTGTCTCTGACCCAAGGTCTGACCCAAGACGATTTGGTCTTGTGCCTCATTTCGGGCGGTGGCTCTGCCTTGCTCACCTTGCCAGCCGATGGCTTGAGCTTGGCCGAAAAACAAGCCATCAATCAAGCCTTGCTGAAAAGCGGCGCCAACATTGCTGAAATGAACTGCGTTCGCAAGCATTTGTCTCGCATCAAAGGCGGGCGCCTGGCAGCCGCTTGTGCGCCTGCGCAAGTTCTGACCTTGGCCATCAGCGATGTGCCAGGCGATGACCCTTCTGTGATTGCCAGTGGCCCCACCGTACCCGATGCCACGACGTGTGCAGATGCACTTCAAATTTTGAAGCGCTATCAAATTGAAATTTCGAACGATGTGCTCACAGCGCTTCAAAATTCAACTTGGGAGTCACCCAAGCCAGGCGATGCAGCATTTCAGCGCAGCAAGGTGCATCTCATTGCTACGCCGCAACAGTCTTTATTGGCCGCTGCCAGTTTGGCCGAGTCCAAAGGACTGCGCGCCTATGTTTTGAGCGATGAAATGGAAGGTGAGTCGCGTGAAGTGGGCAAAGTCCATGCCGCGCTCGCGCGTGCCAGTGCAAAAGGCCATGGCCCCTTTCTCAAGCCCTGTGTCATTTTGAGCGGTGGCGAAACCACGGTCACCCTTCGAGCCACTAAAACAGACTTCAAGAAACGCGAAGGCAGAGGCGGCAGAGCGGGGGAATTTTGCATGGGCTTGGCGCAAGCTTTGCAGGGCCAAGACCATGTTTGGGCCCTCGCAGCTGACACGGATGGCATCGACGGCATCGAAGACAACGCGGGCGCGCTGGTTACGCCAGATACTTTGGCCAGAGGCGCACACGCTGGCTTGAGCTTGGACGAGCACCTGACGTGCAATGACGCCTACGGCTATTTTCAAGCCTTGAACGATTTGGTTTTCTCAGGGCCAACGCATACCAATGTGAATGACTTTCGCGCCATTTTGGTGTTGTGACAAAGTATTGATGTGCGTCAACGCGGGCGGCACAAGGCTATAGGGTCCTAAAGCACTTGCGAGTTCGAAAGCTGATCAGCGGCGGTGGTCGGATTTTAAAACTACCAGATCCAAGCGAACTGCTGTCTTTGGCGGGTATTTAGCGACATTCCCTTCATGAGGACTCTGAGGCGTCTCAAAGCTCGATAGAATTTGTCGAACTTTGAGAAATCCATGCAGTCCAACGAGCCATTGCGCCTGTCACTTTCGAACATCACCAAGTGCTATCCCGGTGTGGTGGCCAATCGCTCGGTCTCTTTGTCTGTCAAACCTGGCGAGGCCCATGCGGTTTTAGGCGAGAACGGTGCAGGCAAATCCACCCTCATGAAAATCATCTATGGCGCTGTCAAGCCAGATGAAGGCGCTATTCAATACAACGGCCAAGCCGTTCAAATTAGAAATCCACAACAAGCCCGCGCCTTGGGTATCAGCATGGTGTTTCAGCACTTTAGTCTCTTTGACACACTCAGTGTGGCTGAAAACGTTTGGTTGGGCTTAGATCCCTCTTTAAGCTTGGCGCAAGTTTCTGCGCGCATCAGCGCTAAGGCCGCTGAGTATGGTCTTGACATTGATCCCTCAAGACCTGTTCACACCTTGAGTGTGGGCGAGATGCAGCGGGTCGAAATTATTCGTGCCTTGCTCACAGAACCCAAGTTGCTCATATTAGATGAGCCAACATCTGTCCTCACACCACAAGCGGTCGACAAATTGTTTGTTGTTTTGAAAAAATTGGTGAGTCAAGGTTGTAGCTTGTTGTACATCAGTCACAAGCTGCATGAAATTCGAGAACTGTGTACGGCCTGTACGGTGCTTCGCGCTGGCGAGGTCACAGGTGTTTGTGATCCCCGAGAAGAATCTAACGCTTCGCTCAGCCGCATGATGATTGGTGCAGAACCACCTGCATTGAAGCACCAGGAACGCACACCAGGTGCCATTTTGTTTGAAGCGCGTCATTTGTCCTTGAACAAAGAAGACCAATTTGGCGTCAATTTGGTCGACATCAATTTACAAGTGCGCGCAGGCGAGGTGGTGGGTATTGCAGGTGTGTCTGGCAATGGTCAGCGTGAACTACTTTATGCACTGTCAGGAGAAGATACTCGGCCTGCTGCAGACTCCGTGTATTTGGATGGCCAAGCCGTCGGTCATGTGGGGCCTCATCAACGGCGCCAAGCAGGTTTACATTTTGTGCCAGAAGAACGTTTGGGACGAGGCGCTGTGCCCTCGCTCAGTTTGTCGCACAACACGCTTCTGACGCGAAGTGAGGCGATATCTTCCAGCGGCTGGATTGACACCCAGATGCTTCAAACACAAGCTCAAAAAATCATTCAGCAATTTAACGTCAAAGCCAATGGTGCTCAAGCGCCCGCACAATCTTTGTCGGGCGGCAATTTGCAAAAATTCATTGTGGGTCGCGAGATCGATGCAAAACCCAAAGTGCTGTTGGTATCGCAACCTACCTGGGGTGTCGATGTAGGCGCTGCGGCTCAAATTCGAGCTGAACTTTTGGCCTTGCGAGACGCAGGCTGTGCTGTGCTTGTGGTCAGTGAGGAGTTGGATGAGTTGTTTGAAATTTCTGACCGCTTGTACGTCATGGCCAATGGCAAACTCTCTTCCTCCATTCAACGCAAAGATGCCACTGTGGCGCAAATTGGCGAATGGATGAGTGGTCTGTGGGAGTCGCATGCTTAAACTCGAACTGCGACCCCAAGCTTCAGACCTTTGGCGCTATGCCTCGCCTGTTTTGGCCTTGTTCATCACTGTGGCCTTGGGCATTGGTTTGTTTGTGCTGCTGGGCAAAGATCCTTTGCGCGGCCTCCAAATGTTTTTTTGGGAGCCACTGAAGTCGACCTATGCTTTGGGCGAACTCATGGTCAAGGCTACGCCTCTTTTGGTCATTGCGTTGGGCTTGGCTGTTTGTTTTCGCTCTAATGTTTGGAACATCGGTGCAGAAGGACAGTTTGTCATTGGCGCTGTGGCGGCTGGCGGCGTTGCTTTGTTGGCGGACAAAGAAACGGGTCGATGGATTGTGTTGGCTGTGATTTTGGCTGGTGTTGCTGGCGGCATGTTTTGGGCGGCCGTTACAGCTTGGTTAAGAGATAAATTTCACGCCAACGAAATTTTGGTCAGCTTGATGTTGGTGTATGTGGCCGACATGGTGCTGGGTTATTTGGTTTATGGCCCCTGGAAAGACCCTGCAGGTTACAACTTTCCGCAAACCAAAAGCTTTGAAGCAGTGACCCAAATTCCACGCCTCATGAGTGGCTCACGTGTTTCTGTGGGACTGATATTGGCTTTGGTCGGTGTTGCCGCGGTTTGGATCTTTTTATTCCGAACTCGCTCAGGCTTTGCGCAGCAAGTGGGGGGCTTGGCCCCATCCGCCGCACGCTATGCAGGTTTTTCTTCGCGCAAAGCTTTGTGGTTGGCACTGCTCACATCAGGTGGGGCTGCTGGCCTTGCGGGCGCTTTGGAGGTGGCGGGGCCCATTGGACAGCTCACGCCTTACATACCCTCTGGCTATGGTTTTGCGGCCATCATCGTGGCCTACGTGGGGCGCTTGCACCCTGTTGGCATTGTTTTTTCTGCTGTTCTCATGAGCATGTTCTACATCGGCGGTGAATTGGCTCAATCGCGCATGGGTTTGCCCAAGTCCATCACGGGTGTGTTTCAGGGCTTGTTGTTGTTTAGCTTGTTGGCCTGCGACACCTTAGTGGCATACCGCTTACGTTGGCAGAACAGGAGGGCCTGATGGAATCGTATGCATTGCTCATAGCGGCTACTTTGAATGCAGGCACTGTGCTGGCCATTGCCGCATTGGGTTTGCTTATCAATGAAAAAGTCGGTGTCGTTAACTTAGGCGCTGAGGGCATGATGTTGTGCGCAGCCATTGCTGGTTTTGCTGCAGTGGTGCACACCGGCAGCGACCTGGCAGGCTTCCTGGCAGGCATGGGGGCTGGCGCCTTGTTGGGTGCTATTTTTGGGGTCATGGTTATTTACCTTGGTACCAATCAGTACGCCACAGGTTTGGCATTGAGTTTGTTTGGTGTTGGCTTTTCAGCGTTTGTGGGCATTTCGTATGTGCAAGAAAAACTGCCCCCACGGCCTCAGTTTGAAATACCTTTCTTGGCAGACATTCCCCTTGTAGGTGCCGCTTTCTTCAAACAACACCCGCTGGTTTACGGTGTGATTGCTTTTGTCATGGCACTCATTTGGTTTTTGTACAAAACGCGCACAGGTTTGGTGCTGCGTTCGGTCGGTGAATCCCCCGAGTCGGCGCATGCTCTCGGTTATTCAGTCCGCCGAATTCGTTTCTTGGCCATCATGGTGGGTGGGGCTTTGTGCGGTCTGTCGGGTGCCTACATCTCGGTTGTCTACACGCCCTTGTGGGTTGAAGGCATGGTGGCCGGCAAGGGCTGGATTGCTTTGGCTTTAACCACTTTTGCAACCTGGCGACCGGCTCGCATATTGCTTGGTGCTTACCTGTTTGGCGGGGTGACCATGCTGCAGTTTCATTTACAAGGCTTGGGCGTGCAAATGCCCAGCCAGTTGCTTTCAGCCTTGCCTTATTTGGCGACCATTGTGGTGTTGGCCTTGATCTCACGAAATCCTGCTTGGATTCGAGTCAATATGCCTGCATCACTAGGCAAACCCTTTCATCCCAGTTCATAATGTTTTTTTCGTCCAACCCAGTCCACCTCCTAAAGGAAATTTCATGACAATTCTGAACAAGCGATCGATTCTCAAAATCGCCGCTATTTCTTTGGTCGCTGCTGCTGCCCTCGTGGCCTGTGGCAAAAAAGAAGAAGCAAAACCTGCAGCAGCACCTAAAGCAGAGCCCCTCAAGGTGGCGTTTGCCTATGTTGGCCCAGTGGGCGACGGTGGCTGGACATTTGCACACGACAACGCTCGCAAAGAACTTGAAAAACAATATGGTGACAAAATCGTCACCACTTTTGTTGAAAAAGTGCCAGAAAGCGCTGATGCAGAGCGCGTCTTCCGCGACTTGGCCAGCCAAGGCAACAAGGTCATCTTTGGTACCACCTTTGGTTACATGGACCCCATGCTCAAAGTGGCTACAGACAACAAAGAAATCAAGTTTGAGCATGCCACCGGTTTCAAAACAGCCGACAACTTGCGCACCTACGACAGCCGTACCTACGAAGGTGCTTATATGGCTGGCGTGATTGCGGGCAAGATGACCAAGACCAACACATTGGGCGTTGTGGGTTCTATTCCAATTCCAGAAGTGATTCGCAACATCAACACCTTCACATTGGGTGCGCAGTCTGTCAACCCTAAAGTGAAGACCAAAGTGGTTTGGATCAACGAGTGGTTCAACCCACCAAAAGAAACAGAAGCAGCCACAGCCCTCATCAATGGCGGTGCTGACGTGCTGATGCAAAACACAGATTCTTCTGCTGTGTTGCAAACTGCCGAAAAAATGGGCAAGCGCGCATTTGGCTGGGACTCAGACATGACCGCTTACGGCCCTAAGGCGCACCTGGGTTCTGCTGTAATCAACTGGAGTCCTTACTACATCAAGGCTGTGGGTGAAGCGCTTGAAGGCAAATGGGCGACAGGGCAAAGCTGGTGGGGCGTGAAAGAAGGCGCTATCGACATGGTTTCTGTGGCAGCCGATGTACCTGAAGATACAAAGAAACGCATTGCAGAAATCAAGGCCGGTCTGAAAGACGGTAGCTTTGCTATCTGGAAAGGTCCTATCGTGGGCCAAGACGGCAAAGAAGTGTTGGCCAAAGATGTTGTGGCTGACGACAAGTTCTTGGGTGGCATTAAGTTCTACGTCAAAGGCGTGGAAGGCAAAGTGCCTAACTGATCTAACGCGACTTCAAGGTCGCTATCAATTAAAAAGCCGCTCTTCGATGGAAGGGCGGCTTTTTTCTTGGCGCCATCAGAAGTTTATTTTTTAGCAGCTGCTTCAAAATCCCCTGCGTAAATGTTCAAAAATTTGGCAGGGTCCATGGTCTTGCGAATGGCCGTGTTAACTTCTTCTAAAGTGGTGGCTTCAATTTGAGCATCCACTTTTTCAACAAAGGCCAGCGTTCGGTTGGCTGCTGTTTGCGCCACATGACCCGCTGCTAAGGCGCGATCTTGTGCGCGGCTTATTTTGCGTTCTTCTTGCCAGCCTTTTTTGGCATCTGTTAGCTCTTCAGCGGTGATGCCATCTTTGACAAACTTGGCCAATTCTTCTTGCACACCTGCCTTTAATTTAGCCAGATTTTGCGGTGCATAAATGGCATACAGCACCCACATGCCTGAGGGCTCGAACGAACTGGCGCTGAGTTGGCTGCCAGCGCCGTAGCTCATGCCATCTTTTTGGCGCAAGCGGTCAAGTAGGCGCGATTTGACGCCGCCGCCCAATACGCGGTTGGCCAACTGCAAGGCGACATAGTCTGACTGTGTGTCTTGAAGCAACAAAGGCAAGCCAGCCAAAAAGAAAGCATTGGCTTTGTCGGGCGCTTCCAATTGAGTGGCACCTGGCTTGGCCGCTTTGCTTTCGGCCTTCAAGCGTGTATAGGCTTTAGGGCTTTTCCAGTCACCAAAGAGTTGCGTGATCTGCGCTTTGACTGCGTCACTGTCAAAGTCGCCTACCAAGGCGAACTCGCTGTGGCTTGCGCCGTAAAAGCTGCTGTGAAACTGTTTGACTTGTTCAAGCTTGGCCGCTTTGAGCGCCGCAATGGACTCATCCAAACTGCGGGTAGCGCGAATGTCGCCTTTTTTGTAAACGTCCAGGCCCAGCGCCATGGCTTGCGAGCCCATGGCATTGGGTTCGCTGCGTTGGCTTTCAAGGCCAGCAGTGCCCTCTTGAACCAACAATTCAAATTCTTTTTCAGCCAAGATGGGCTTGCGCAAAATGTCTCGAATCAAATTGAGTACGTCGGGCAAGTTTTTTCGCAATGAATCAAACCGGACCGTGACGGTTTGTCCGCCACCATTGACTTCAATTTGGGTTTTGAGTTCGTCCAATTTCGCTGAAATTTCAGCACGTTGTAAATTTCCTGCGCCTCGCATGAGCAAGCTGGCTGTGAGGTTAGAGGTGGTGGCTTGGTTAAACAGGCTTGCTTCATCGCCGAAGCGCAAAGTAAAGACGCCACTGACAGTTTCGCCACGCGTTTTCTTGGGGGTGAAGATGAGCTTCATACCATTGGCCAATGCCAATCTTTGCGTGCGTTTTTCAATGTTGGCGGGGCTGATGTCAAACACCTCGCCTTCAGTGGCTGCAGCTTTTCCTTTGTAGTCTGCAACCAGCTTTGCAACATCAACAGCCTCAGGCATTTTGATGCGATCGGGTGTGGCTGTTGGAATGAACTGACCTAAGGTGCGATTGCTTTCCTTGAAGAAGTTCAAGCCTACAGCTTGCAAGTCAGTTGCTTTTAAATTTTCAATCCGATCGCGTTGAAGAAAAAACAAGCGCCAATCGCCATTGGCAATGGACTCGGACATTTGTACAGCCAACTTTTGTGGGTCGTTGATTGCTTTGTCAATTTCACTGAGCAAGCCTGCCTTGGCACGTTTTAATTCTTCTTCTGTCACAGGGTTTTGTTGAAGGCCTTCAAGTTCCGCCAATAAAACTTTTCTTGCATCCTGTAAGTTCTGCGTTTTACTCAATTCAGCCATGAACATGATGTAGCCTCTTTCGGCCAAGTCAAAATTCCAGGGACTGACATTCACAGCCAGTTTTTTCTCGACCAAATTTTTGTGAAGGCGGCCATTGGGCGTACCTGCCAAGACCTCACTCAAGGCTGCCATGGCTGCCGAGTCAATGTGACTGCCCGCTGCAGTGTGATACAGCACAGCGGATAACTGTGTATCTCCCGTTCTGCGCACAGTGACTTCTCTGCCGCCATCTTGCACAGGATCTTGTGTGTAGGTAGGCTCTATCACGCGTGTCGGTTTAGGGATGGCACCAAATACTTTTTGAATGACTTCCAAAGTAGGAGCGGCCTCAAATTTGCCTGCGACCAATAAAACAGCGTTATCGGGTTGGTAGTACTTGCGGTAAAAATTTTGCAGGTTTTCAATCTTGACATTTTCAACATCGGTGCGCGCCCCAATGGTGTTCTTGCCGTAGTTGTGCCAATCAAAAGCGGTGGAGGCCATGCGCTGCCAGAGCATCATGTGGGGGTTGTTTTCGCCGCTTTCCATTTCGTTGCGAACCACTGAAAACTCAGTGTCTAAATCTTTGCGCGCAATGAGGCTGTTGACCATGCGATCGGCTTCCATATCCAGTGCCCATTTCAGATTGTCAGGGTTGGCAGGAAAGGTTTCGTAGTAATTGGTGCGATCGAAGAAGGTGGTGCCATTGAATTGCATGCCACGCTTACCCAACTCCTCAAAGACATTGCCGCGTGATTTTGTGCCTTTAAAAACCATGTGTTCGAGCAAATGTGCCATGCCGGTCTCACCATAATTTTCATGGCGGCTGCCCAACAAATATGTGATGTTCACAGTGGTGGTGGGCTTGGACGCATCGGGCGCTAACAACACGCGCAAACCATTGCTCAGTCGGTATTCCGTAATGCCCTCAACTTGAGCGACCGCTTTCAAAGCTGAAGCCGCGCTCTGCGACCATCCAGCAAAAGGAACCAAGAAACTGGCTGAAATGATGGAAATTTGAATCCAACGAGAAATAGGTTTTGAACGCATGACAGGGCACTTCTTTGCAATGAGAAAAAGAAACTTTATACACCTGCTTTAGAATACGCACCGAACACCTGCGCGCCGGCGGGTATTTATTGTGTTCAACCGGCGCCATGTAGAGGACTACCATGTACAAAAACCTCGCAGCCGCTATTGCGGCCGCCTGCTTTATCTCGCCCTTTTCATCTCTTGCCGCTGAGCCTTCTCCGCCAGCTTCAAAAAGCCCTGTCAAAGCCGCTTTTGTCTATGTCACACCCGTGTTTGAGGCGGGCTGGACGCACCAGCACGACCAAGGCCGCAAAGCGGTTGAAAAGGCATTAGGAGCCGCCGTTAAAACCACCGTTGTAGACAACGTGGCAGAGGGCGCTGACTCAGAGCGTGTGGTGCGCGATTTGGCACAACAGGGGCATGATGTGATTTTCACCACCAGCTTTGGCTACATGGAGCCCACGCTCAAGGTGGCCAAAGAGTTTCCCAATGTGAAGTTTGAATCGATCACGGGCTACAAAACCGATGTGAATGTATCGGTGGCCAATGCGCGCTATTACGAGGGCCGTTATTTGGCGGGTGTTGCTGCAGGGCGCATGACGCAATCCAATGTGGCGGGTTATGTGGCGGGCTTTCCTATTCCTGAAGTGTTACAAGGCTTGAATGCGTTTACTTTAGGCATGCGTTCAGTGAACCCCAAAGCCCAAGTGAAAGTCATTTGGTTGAACACATGGTTCGATCCGGCTAAAGAGCGCGACGCGGCATTTGCATTGTTCAATCAGTCGGTGGATGTGATCACTTTTCACACAGCCTCTAATGCGGTGATGGTGGCAGCACAAGAGCGCGGCAAGATGGCCATTGCCTATCACTCAGACATGCGCAAAGTGGCGCCAGATGCGCAGTTGATGGCAGTCACGCATGAGTGGGGTGCCTATTACACACAGCGCGTGAGTGATGTTCAAAAGGGCCAGTGGCGCACGGGCAATGTGTGGGCCGGTTTGAAAGAAGGCATGATTCGCGTTGGCGATTTTGGTCCTAAGTTGCCTGCCAAAGTGCGCGATGAAATTGTGAAAGTACAGCAAGAGATTTCCCAGAGCAAACGCCATCCCTTTCAAGGCCCGATTGCCGACAACGAAGGCAAAGCCATCGTGGCAGCTGGGCAGAAACTCAGCGATGTTCAAATTTTGAACATGAACTATGGTGTGGCGGGTGTGATGGGAAAAATCAATCCCTGATGTGAAATGACGGAAACAAAAAAGCCTGCGTTTGAAGGCAGGCTTTCAGTTCAGTGTCATAGCATGCTAGCCATCTAGCTGAATATTTCGGGCCTTGGCAAGTTGAGTCCAGCGGGCCAAGTCAGCCTTCATGTAGGCCGCAAATTCTGAAGGCTTCATTGGCATGAGTTCCACCGCTTCAGAGCTTAATTTCTCTTTGAAGTCGGGTTGGGCTAAAACACTCAGCATGGCATCGTTCAGTGTTTTGACAAGGGCTGCTGGCATGTTGGCTGGACCTACAACGCCATACCATTGTTGGGCATCAAAGCCCTTCAGCCCCATCTCCTCTAAAGTGGGAATGTCCTTGACTTGAGGGTGTCGTTTGTTGCCCGTCACGGCGATGGCGCGAATGCGGCCGCTGCGAATATGCGGCAAAGCTGCTGCCAAGCCCGGAAACATCATTTGCGTTTGACCGCCAATAAGGTCGGTAATGGCCGGTGCAATACCGCGATAGGGAATGTGCACCATGAAGCTGTTGGTTTGCAATTTAAAAAGCTCTGCGGTGAGGTGCGTTAAAGAACCAGCGCCGGCAGAGCCGTAGGACAAGCGACCTGGATTTTGTTTGACATACTCCATGAAGGTCTTGAAGTTTTGCGGTGGCAAGCTGTTGTTGATGCACAGCACATTGGGGGTCGAGCCAATCATGCCGATGGGGGTGAAATCTTTTTCTGCGTCGTACGGTAGCTTTCGTGTTGCCGGAGCTGTGCCATGGGTGGCCACATAGCCTTGCATGAGGGTGTAGCCATCAGGGACCGCACGGGCGGTATTTTGGGAGGCAATCACGCCGCCACCGCCACCAATGTTGTCAACCACCACCGATTGGCCTAAAACTTTGGCCCAGCGCTCACAAAGTGCACGGCCCACCATGTCAGAACCACCGCCTGCAGCCACTGGCACGATGTATCGGATGGGTTTGTTGGGGAATGCAGTCTGGGCTTGGCTCAACCCCGAAAGACCAAACAACATGGGGCTGGCTTGGAGCAGGGTGCGTCTTTTCATGATGAGTCTTCTTATGGGTAAGTTCAATAAAGTTTAGCCCAGAGTACCCTGAATTGCACTCGATTGGCGCATAGAAGCCCTGAATTCTTCTCACATTCTGGATGGGCACTTTACAATGTTGCCTTGGATCAAAGAACGTGGGAAAGACAAATCAATGACGATCAAAAGCGACAAATGGATTCGCCGTATGGCGCAAGAGCACGGCATGATCGAGCCTTTTGAGCCAGGACAAGTGCGCCAAAACGCCGCCGGCGAAAAAATAGTGAGCTATGGCACCAGCAGCTATGGCTACGACATACGCTGCGCGCCCGAATTCAAGGTGTTCACCAACATTTACAGCACCGTGGTCGACCCCAAGAATTTCGACGAAAAAAGCTTTGTCGACATCCATTCCGATGTCTGCGTCATACCCCCCAACAGCTTTGCCTTGGCCCGAACCCTCGAATATTTCCGGATTCCCCGCAATGTGCTCACCATTTGCTTGGGCAAAAGCACCTATGCTCGGTGCGGGATTATTGTGAACGTCACCCCTTTCGAGCCCGAATGGGAAGGCTACGTCACCCTCGAATTCAGCAACACCACCCCCCTGCCAGCCAAGATCTACGCCGGAGAAGGCTGTGCCCAGGTGCTGTTCTTTGAAAGCGACGAAGTTTGCGAGACCAGCTACAAGGATCGGGGCGGAAAATACCAGGGCCAGGTGGGTGTCACATTGCCTAAGACCTAAAGTGCGACAATAGCGGGTTAATGACCGACTCTTTTTCAAATCTATCGCTGGCTGAACCGCTGGCACGTGCCGTAGCCGAAATGGGCTACGAATCCATGACCCCCATTCAAGCCCAGGCCATTCCTGTGGTTTTGACTGGCAAAGACGTGATGGGCGCAGCGCAAACGGGTACCGGTAAAACGGCTGCTTTTTCTTTGCCACTGCTCCAGCGCCTCCTGAAGCACGAAAACACGTCCACATCACCCGCACGTCACCCTGTGCGCGCCTTGGTGCTCTTGCCCACCCGCGAACTGGCCGATCAAGTCGCGCAGCAAATCAAGCTGTATGCCAAGTACACCCAAATGCGAAGCGCTGTGGTGTTTGGCGGCATGGACATGAAGCCGCAAACCCTAGAGCTCAAACGAGGCGTTGAAATTTTGGTGGCCACACCGGGCCGCTTGCTAGATCACATCGAGGCCAAAAACGCGGTGCTGAATCAAGTGGAATATGTGGTCCTCGACGAAGCCGACCGCATGCTTGACATCGGCTTCTTGCCAGACCTGCAACGCATTTTGAGTTTCTTGCCTAAGCAGCGCACCACCCTCTTGTTCTCGGCCACTTTTTCGCCTGAAATCAAGCGTTTGGCGGGAAGCTACTTACAAGACCCCGTCACCATTGAAGTGGCGCGCCCCAACGAAACAGCTTCCACGGTAGAGCAACGTTTTTACAGTGCGCAAGATGACGACAAGCGCAGGGTTGTGAAAGCCGTTTTAAAAGAGCGCGGCATCAAACAAGCCTTCATCTTTGTCAACAGCAAATTGGGTTGCGCCCGTTTGGCGCGCTCTCTTGAGCGCGAGGGTCTGGTCACCACGGCATTGCATGGCGACAAGTCACAAGATGAGCGCCTCAAAGCGCTTGAAGCCTTCAAAAAAGGCGAAGTCGACTTGTTGGTCTGTACCGATGTGGCAGCCCGCGGTCTTGACATCAAAGATGTGCCTGCCGTGTTCAATTTTGACGTACCCTTCAATGCTGAAGATTATGTGCACCGCATCGGCCGAACAGGCCGTGCTGGCGCCTCTGGACTGGCTGTGACTTTGGTTTCACCTTCCGACATGCGCTTGGTAGTCGACATTGAAAAGCTCATCAAAACCAAACTTCAAGTGGAAAACTACCCCTTGGATGAAGACCGTTCGCGAGGCAATGTCAGCGAAGTTAGGCGGGAAGAGCGACGTGACGATCGCCGAGAAGACAGAAGGCCTGAGCGTGGCTTTGAGCGGCGCCGAGAAGAAGAGGCCCCCCGCGACCGACGCAGCAGCTTCAGGCCTGCGCAAGTGTCCAGAGACCCCTTCTTTGAGAGGCCCTACGAGGCACCCAGCATAGAGCAGGCTGCATCTGCATCTTGGGAAGCGTCGCCCAAGACGACGGCTTCCCGCACAGGTATTTCTGCCAACATCAAGCCTAAGCGCAAGGTGGCGGCTTTGTTCAAATCTGGCGAATAAGACCTTTGGGTTGCACAGAAACCCGTCAGTTTGTCGGGCGAGGTTTACCAGAAATAAATTCTTTACATTCCCCTGTCAAAATACAGGGATGAAACTCAAAACACCCGTTGCGCTAGCCGTTTTGTCAATTATTTCCCCTTGGGGGTGGGCTCAAACAACACCACCCGCCAATGCACCTGTTCAAGACATGGGCCGCGTCGAAATCAAAAGCAATCGCGACAACACCATGGAAGAGCGTCGGCAGTCCACGGCGGCCAAAATTGTGATTGGTCGAGAAGAGCTCGATAAACAAGGGGATGGCACCTTGGGTGAAGTTTTGAAGCGCCTCCCCGGTGTCACCATTCAAGGCGCACCAGGTAGGGGCGGAGCTATCCGCATGCGAGGCTTAGGCGGTGGCTATACCCAGATCCTTTTGGACGGACAACGCGTTCCACCCGGTTTTTCCATAGAGTCCTTGACGCCCGAGATGGTGGAGAAAGTAGAAATTTTGCGTGCGCCAACGGCCGAGACAGGTGCAAGGGCCATTGCTGGCACCATCAACATCATTTTGCGCGAAGGTCAGCGAGCCAACCCAGATGATTTGAAAGTCGGCAGCGCCTTTGAAAATGGACATCGCTCAGAAGGTTTGAACTGGGTTCACAACCTCAAGTCTGAGGCTTTAAACGGCACCCTCACTGTGTCTGCCATGAATTCATTGCGGCCTGAAGACAATACAACCCTCACCGATTCCAGCGTTGACGCAGACGGACGGATGCCCGCATGGTCTTCCCACCGAGAGCGTCACATCATGAACTTGGGGCAGCGCCAAGGTATGAACGCCAACGCCAGACTCATGTGGCGTGGCGAAGAAGGCAAGGCGCTTATTTTGATGCCCTTCATGGTGTATTCAGAATTCAGCAGTGCGGGGCGTGTGGACCTCACTGAAAACAAATCCATCAATGGCATTCAACAGCCTTTTGCTTCCGATTCGGCCAATACCACCAACAACAGCCGCTTCGTGATGACACGATTGAATGGTCAATGGAACCAGCGCTTCTCAGCAGACGACAGATTTGAATTTAAGTTTGGCTTGGGTGAATCGCACTACAAATACCGATTTAACCAAGTGGCCCTGGGTTCGACAGGCTTGCTCAACACCATGGAGGAGTCGCAAAGTTTCAAAGATTTGTCGCAATCTTGGAACGGCAAACTCACGCAAGTTTTAGCCAATGGCCACCAGTTTGTCAGTGGTCTTGAATTGGAAGGGGTGCGCAGAACAGAGGAGGCCATTGCAGAGGTTTCTGATGAGGCCGGCAACATGCGCGCTCGCACGCAGCGCTGGGCCATCTACACACAAGATGAATGGACGGTCAATCCCAATTGGAGCGCGCATGCGGGCATCCGCTATGAAAGCATTCTGACTGAAGGCAATAACGAAGAGGGCGAAAAACGCAACAAGAGCAGTGTTCTGACACCTCTTTTCCATGCTGTGTGGAAACCAATTCCAGAGAGCCGTGATCAAGTTCGCATGAGCCTCACGCGCAGTTACAACACGCCTACCTTGTTCAATCTGGTCGCCAGAACGGCATTGTCTCGCGAAGCCAATAGTCCAACCCGTCCCGATCGAATTGGCAACCCTGGCTTGAAGCCTGAATTGGCAACTGGCGTTGACATTGCCGTTGAGCGGTTTTTGGCTGAGGGTGGCGTTTTGAGTGCCAATTTGTTTAGACGCAACATCAGCGATTTAATTCGTTACGTCACCAGCGAGCGTTATGACACAGTGTGGGCACCAGGTCAGCGTCGCTTTGTTTCGAGTCCCCAAAACGTGGGAGATGCTATTACGCAAGGTCTTGAGTTGGAAGCCAAGTTTCGTTTGAACCAAGTCTGGGAAGTCGCCCCAGCAGTGGATGTTCGAAGCAACTTGAGTTTCTTTGGCTCTAAAGTGTTGGATGTGATGGGTCCTAACAATCGCTTGGATCAGCAACCTAGCATGACGGCTAACTTAGGTGGCGATTACCGCATTCGATCCATTCCTCTTACCTTAGGCGGCAACATCAATATCAACCCTGACTACACCACTCGCAGAACAGAGCAGCAGTGGGTTTATCAGGGCTCTAAGCGGGTCGTTGATGTATACGGCCTGTGGAAGTTTTCGCCTGCCACGGCTTTGCGTGTCACGATTAGCAACCTCACCCCGCGTGATTACTTCACGGGCACAACTTACATTGGCAACGGGTTCTCAGAAACGGCCAACACCAACACTCGAAATTGGCAAAATGTTCAGGTGCGATTGGAAATGAAAATTTAATCAGGAATGGTCATGAGTGCAAAAAAAGCAGCTTGGTTAGACAGCATGTACAACAACCGTGCATTGGTGCCAGACCATGCTGCACATTTCTCACATTGGGCTCAAACTTCAGCCGATGCGCGCCATGCGCTCAAGTGCAAGCTTGACATTGCCTATGGTGATGGCCCCAATGAAACGTTGGATATTTTTCCTGCCAGCAAGCCACATGCGCCTGTTGTGGTGTTTATTCATGGCGGTTACTGGCGCAGCCTTGACAAAGCAGATCACTCCTTTGTGGCGCCGCCCTTGCATGACATGGGTGCTTGTGTGGTGGTAGTGAACTATGCATTGTGTCCTGGTACAGCCGAATTGCCTGTGACCATTCCAGACATTGCACACCAGATGGTTAAAGCAATGGCTTGGACTTGGCAAAACATTGAACACTTCGGTGGCAACCCAAGGAATGTCACTGTGGCTGGGCATTCAGCTGGCGGCCATTTGGCGGCCATGCTGTTGGCTTGCAATTGGCAAAGCCTTGATGCCAATATCCCTGCACATTGGATTCAAAAGGCGCTGTCCATTTCTGGTTTGTACGATCTCACACCACTTCGCAACACGCCATTTCTTCAAGACTCATTGAAGCTCACATCAAAGCATGCACGCATGGCCAGTCCGGCTTTGTGGCCACGACCCCGTAAGGGTGTTTTGTACACGGTGGCAGGTGGTGATGAAAGCCCAGAATTTTTGCGCCACAACCGTTTGATTCACCAAACTTGGGGGCCGCGTACAGTTCCCGTGTGCGAAGACTTGGCCGGGCTAAACCACTTCAGCATCGTGACTGAGCTCACAAAAAAAGGCACTCGTTTGAGTGCCTTGATGAAGCAGTTGCTTCAAGCCTGAGTTTGAGAATCTCAGCGCCTGAACACAATCGACTTTATTCAGGTTCAATTTTCGCGTCGCGAACCACTTTACCCCAGCGTGGTGCTTCTGCTTTGATGAGCGCTGCGAATTGTTCGGGTGTGCCGCCGCCCATTTCATTGCCTTGGCTCAAGATTTTTTCTTTCACTTCGGGATCTTGCAAGGCTTTGTTCAATGCCGCGTTAAGCAATTTCACTAAATCTGCAGGCATGCCCTTGGGTCCCACCAGACCTTGCCAATTTTGCACTTCAACTTCGCCGTAGCCTTGTTCGGCCATGGTTGGCAGATCGGGCAGAAGCGGAGAGCGGGTTTTGCTGGTAATGGCCAAGGCACGGAGACGACCGCCCTTGATGGCGGGCATGGCTGAGTACATTTGTTCAAACATCATGTTGACTTGTCCACCCATCAGGTCGGTTGCGCCAGCGGAGCCACTTTTGTAGGGGGCGTGAATCATGTCAACCCCTGCTGCGTGTTCGAGCAAGGCACCGCTCAGATGGTGTGACCCGCCAATACCACCTGAGGCGTAGCTGAGTTTGCCAGGATTGGCTTTGGCCGCTGCCACGATGTCTTTGACAGACTTGTAGGGGGAGTCATTTCGCACCATCAAAATGAGTGGTCCCTTTTCAATCAAGCCAATGGGCACGATGTCATTGAAGGGGTCAAAGTTGAGCTTTTTAAACAAGGCGTGATTCACCGCCAAAGGCGCAAAGTTGCCCATGCCAATGGTGTAACCATCGGGCTTGCCACGCGCAATGGCTTCTGTGCCGATATTGCCGCCTGCGCCTGCTTTGTTGTCGATGATGATACTTTGACCCAAGATGGTGCCCATGGCCTTGGCCACCTGGCGAGACCTAGAGTCTGCATTGCCGCCTGCAGCGTAGGGGCAAATCCAAGTGATGGTTTTGCTGGGGTATTTGTCTTGCGCTTGTGCCAGTGCGGGAAGCACTGCGATGCTTGCACCAGCCTGAAGGAGTTCACGACGTTTCATCAATAACACCTGTTGAGTGAATAAAAAAATAGTAACTGAATTGTGCCTTGATTTGCACGAATTACATCAAAAGATGTTCGCCAGCGTTGTCGCCGCCCAAAATGACATAGTTCACCTTGCGAATGTCCATCAGTTTGGAACCGCCTGAATAGCTGATGGAGCTTTGGGTGTCTTGTTCCATTTCAATCAGGGTGCTGGCCAAATGACCTTTGATGGGTTCCAAAATGCGCTTGCCTTCAACGTGTTTGTACTCGCCCTTGTTGAAGTCAGAGGCTGAGCCGTAATACTCTTTGTAGAGCTTGCCGTCCAACTCGACAGTGGCGCCTGGCGACTCTTCGTGGCCAGCCAACATAGAGCCAATCATGATCATGGTGGCGCCAAATCGAATGCTCTTGGCAATGTCGCCATGCTCACGGATGCCGCCGTCGGCAATGATGGGCTTGGTGGCTACGCGAGCACACCATTTGAGCGCCGACAACTGCCAGCCGCCGGTACCAAAACCAGTTTTCAGTTTGGTGATGCAAACCTTGCCAGGGCCAATGCCCACTTTGGTGGCATCGGCGCCCCAGGTTTCCAAATCAATAATGGCTTCGGGTGTCCCCACATTGCCAGCAATGATGAAGGCCTTGGGTAATTTTTCTTTCAAGGTTTGAATCATCTTGTGCACGCTCTCAGCATGGCCGTGCGCAATGTCGATGGTGATGTATTCGGGCGTGAGGCCTTCGACCACCAATTGATTGACCGTCTCGTAATCTGGGCCCTTAACGCCCAAAGAGATAGAAGCGAACAAGCCTTTGGCGTGCATATCTCGAACGAATTGAACATTGTCCAAGTCGAAGCGGTGCATGACATAGAAGTAACCGTTTTGCGCCATCCAGGTACAAATCTTTTCGTTCACCACCGTCTTCATGTTGGCAGGAACCACCGGAAGACGAAACTTGCGGCCACCTAACTCAACACTGGCATCGCATTCAGAACGGCTTTCCACGCGGCATTTGCGGGGCAGCAAGAGGATATTGTCGTAATCAAAAATTTCCATTTAACCAAGCTCCAAAAGGATCGTTGAAAGAACGAGTGAGCGCTTGGCTTGGCCGGTTTTGAGTGCCATTTTTTGGGCAAAAAAAACCGGGCGCAAGAATCTTGGGCCCGGTGGCTGATTCTACCCGTTTTGTTTTGCAATTTCAAAACTAAGCGTCAGGAGTTTCTACAATTGGGGGATGTACGACCAAACGCCCCTTTTGAGCAATCTGAACCCAGAGCAATTGAGGGCTGTGACGCTTCCCTCTGAATCGGCCCTTATTTTGGCGGGGGCAGGGTCTGGCAAAACCCGGGTATTGACCACCCGAATTGCTTGGTTATTACAGACTTCCCAAGTGGGATCGGGCGGCGTGCTGGCGGTGACCTTTACCAACAAGGCGGCCAAAGAGATGATGCTCCGTCTGCAGGCCATGCTGCCCGTCAATGTGAGGGGCATGTGGATTGGCACTTTTCATGGCCTGTGCAACCGGTTTTTGCGGGCCCATTACAAAATGGCCAACTTGCCGCAAACTTTCCAAATTTTGGACACGCAAGA